>JAPUFZ010000328.1 GCA_027293245.1 Gammaproteobacteria bacterium | reverse complement strand
TCGATCACTTTATCGAAGTGCTCAAATCCGCTAAATGATTCGCACTGCCCGGCAGTCAAATTACTGGCATTGATCTCAATCGCAGCGAGCTTGTACAAGGTCTCGTTAATCAAGGTTGACTTGCCCGAGCCCGACACGCCTGTAATACAGGTAAACAGGCCAATTGGGAGTTCCAGATCGACTGATTTTAAATTGTTACTACGGGCCTGGTTAATACAAATCAGTTTATCGCGGTTCCTTTTGCTGCGTTTTGATGGAATCGCGATCGAGCGTGTTCCATTCAGATATTGACCGGTGATCGAGTTTGGGTTGCCGGTAATGTCGGCCAGGCTACCAGTCGCGATGATTTCACCGCCATGCACACCAGCGCCGGGACCTATATCAACAATCAGATCGGCGGCCGATATCGCATCCTCGTCATGTTCGACGACGATTACCGTGTTGCCGAGATCACGTAAGAATCTCAGGGTATTAAGCAGTCGATCATTGTCACGCTGGTGCAGGCCGATAGAAGGTTCATCAAGAATATACATAACGCCTACCAGCCCGGCGCCTATCTGGCTCGCCAGCCGAATACGCTGGGACTCGCCTCCCGACAGGGTTTCGGCGCTGCGTCCGAGAGATAGGTATTCAAGCCCGACATTGACCAGGAAACTCAGACGTTCACGAACTTCCTTGTTGATTTTCTCGGCAATCTCTCCCTTTTTACCCGGAAGTTCGAGCGCCAGGAAAAATTCCAGGGCTTCTTCAATGGGCATGCGTGTGATTGCTGCCAGGCCATGATTGTTAACCGTTACATGTCGGGCAGCTTCATTCAGTCGCTCACCTGAACAGGTCTCGCAGGGTTGGTTGGAGAGAAATTTTGCCAGCTCTTCACGAACCATGCTCGACTCTGTATCGCGATAACGTCGTTTCAAATTTGGCAGTATACCCTCGAATGGATGTTGCTGAATGCGCCTGTCGCCGCGCTCATTCTGGTAACTAAACTTAACCGCTTGTGGTGACCCATTGAGGATTATATTCTGGATATGCGGCTGCAGCTGCCGAAAGGGTACCTCGATGTCGAACTTGAAATGCCTGGCTAGCGACTGCAGCATTTGAAAATAGTAACCGTTGCGCCGGTCCCAGCCGCGGATCGCGCCACCAGCCAAGCTCAGCTCGGGTGATTTCACCACCAGCTTAGGATCGAAAAACTGCATGGTGCCGAGACCGTCGCACGCCGGACAGGCTCCGGCAGGGCTATTGAATGAAAACAGTCGAGGCTCGAGCTCGGCGATTGAATATCCACATTCGGGACAGGCAAAATTGGCTGAGAGCCTGAGATCCTCAAACTCCTCTGCCGCATCGAGGCCGGCAATGGTTACGACACCGTCGGTCAGATGCAGGGCGGTCTCGAATGATTCGGCGAGCCTTAGTTTCAAATCGGACCTTACCTTGAATCGATCGACAATAACTTCAATATCGTGCTTTTTACGTAACTCCAGTTTAGGGGGATCGTCCAGCTCATAGATCTCACCGTTGATACGGGCACGCAAAAACCCCTGCCTGCGCAAATTGTCAAATAGCTGCACATGCTCGCCCTTGCGATTCATTACTACCGGCGCCAGTAGCATGAGTCGGGAGTTTTCCGGTAATGCCAGCACCTGGTCAACCATCTGGCTAATGGTGCTCGCTTCCAGGGTGATATGATGCCTCGGGCAGCGTGGTGTACCGACGCGAGCGAACAAAAGGCGCAGATAATCATAGATTTCGGTAATGGTGCCGACTGTAGAACGTGGATTATGAGAGGTGGTTTTCTGTTCTATCGAAATTGCCGGCGACAGCCCTTCAATATGGTCCAGGTCCGGTTTTTCCATGACCGAAAGGAACTGGCGAGCATAGGTTGAAAGCGACTCAACATAGCGTCTTTGACCCTCGGCGAAAATAGTATCAAACGCCAGCGATGATTTCCCGGAACCCGATAGTCCGGTGAATACGATTAGCTTGTCTCTGGGCAGGGTAATATCGATATTTTTGAGGTTGTGTGTCCTTGCGCCTCTAATAATGATGGATCCCATAATCTGTTTATATATTCCTGAAAAACGTTTTTGTGGGGTGACCCCAAAGGATTATGCGGGCCAGGCCAAACAGCCAAGTATAACTTTTTCTAACTAAAATTTCGCGGATGTTTGACTTACGAGTAGTATTTACATACATGGATAAATGATTCTATTCTATGTGCTAAAATCCGCGCTTCCAAAAATCATCTGACTTGCTGTTGTATGTTAGTTACCGAAAAACGGGCTGCATTTTCACTGGCGCTGATCTATGCCTTTCGCATGTTGGGATTATTTATGATCCTGCCGGTATTCAGCCTGTATGCCAATAATTTTGACGGTGTAACACCCCTGTTAACGGGCCTGGCCATCGGTATATATGGACTCACCCAGGGATTGTTCCAGTTACCCTTTGGTTTCTTATCCGATCGGTTCGGGCGTAAGAAAATTATTGTTCTGGGCCTGCTGATATTTGCCATTGGCAGTATTGTTGCGGCCGAGGCTGATTCTATCTACCAGGTAATTGGCGGGCGGGCGTTACAGGGTCTGGGTGCGATAGCTGCGGTTGTGATGGCGCTCGCGGCAGATTTAACTCGCGAAGAAGTTCGACTGCGAGTGATGGCGTTTATCGGTATGTCGATTGGTTTGAGTTTTATGATATCGATGGTAATGGGGCCTTTGCTGGCGGCCCGTTACGGTTTGTCATTGTTGTTCTGGATAACCGCGGGTCTGGCCCTGGCCGGAATCGCCGTGGTGATTTTTATTACCCCACAGCCGCGTACCCAGGGGTTTCACCGGGACACGCAATTATCGCTGGCCGATGTCGGGCAAATATTAAAAAATACTGAACTGCAACGACTGGATTTGGGCATATTTGTGTTGCACCTGGTGCTATCGGCTACATTTGTTGTGTTTCCGTTGGTACTAAGAGATAGCCTGTCAGTCCCCGAAGCCTTGCACTGGAAGATATATTTACCTGTTTTTGCGCTTTCGGTACTTGGCATGGCGCCATTGATCATTGTCGCTGAGAAGTTCCGCAAGACCAAGAGCATGTTCCTGCTAGGTATCGCCATTGTTTTGATTGCAGAACTGGGGCTGGCCGGTGCGACAGCTTACGAATGGGTATTCGCGATGCTGGTATTGTTTTTCACTGGATTTAACTTTCTTGAAGCTTCGCTACCAACACTGGTCGCGCGTATAGCACCGGCAGATATGAAGGGTACGGCGATGGGCTTGTTTTCCAGCGCGCAATTTCTGGGGGCTTTTAGCGGCGGCGTGATTGGCGGCCTGTTGCTCGCCGGCCCATCCTATTCACACGGTTTCCTGGTGCTTGCGGTTTTACTGTTGCTCTGGTGGCTAGTAGCCGTGTTTATGAAGACGCCGCAACGGGTGGCGTCAAGAGTCGTATCCCTGAAAGATATGGAACAAGAGGCGGTCGAATTGTTCTTAAAACAGGCGTCGTCGATCAAGGGAGTGCAGGAAGTTTCGGTTTATACCGAAGATCGAGTCGCCTACCTGAAGGTGGAAAAACAGTTCGACG
>JAPUFZ010000327.1 GCA_027293245.1 Gammaproteobacteria bacterium | reverse complement strand
GGATAAAGGAGGGACAGGCGGAACACGGTGTTATTATCCCGATTTATCCACAGTTTACTGATAGTATGCAGACAGGTATGACCAACAAGAAACTAATGTAAGCTATTGATTTTTAAAGGTTTAATCAACTTTCCCACACTGATTGCAGATACTAACAATAACAACTATATATAAATGAAAATTATTATTAATAGAGAAAAACTCCTTGCCCCCTTGCAACAAATAATCGGTGCAGTGGAACGTAGGCAAACCTTGCCTATCCTTGGTCATGTTTTACTCAAATCCAGTTCTGGTGCCTTAACTTTAACCGCTACCGACCTGGAGATTGAAATGGTCACATCGGTTGCGTCTGAAACCACCGATGATTTTCAGACCACGCTGCCTGCCCGGAAATTGCTCGACATCAGCAAGGCGCTTGCGGAAGATTCTACGATAGAATTTACAATTGAAGAAAATAAAGTAACTCTTACCTCAGGCCGAAGTCGTTTTTCCCTTGCTTCGCTTCCGGCCAAAGATTTTCCCGGACTCGATGATATTGAGGAACAGCATGCGTTTGCTATTCAACAAGGACAGTTTAAGACGTTGCTGGAGAAAACCTCCTTCGCGATGGCCCAACAGGACGTTCGCTATTATTTAAACGGAATTTTGATGGAAATATCGAAGGATATGATAAAAATGGTGGCAACCGATGGCCATAGGCTGGCGCTCAGTGAGCTTAAAATTGAATTATCAGTCAACGAAATCAAACAAATAATAATCCCGCGCAAAGCAGTATTGGAATTGGCTCGACTACTCGAACCTGGCGATAGCGCCGCGAAGATTGTGCTAAGTCAAAACCATATCCGTGTCGAGACGAAGACGCTGATTTTTACATCAAAATTAATTGATGGGAAGTTCCCGGACTACAATCGGGTTATTCCGGTTGACGGCAATAAAACGCTTAAAGTCAATCGAGAGTCTTTGAAGCGATCAATGAACAGGATCGCTATTCTTTCGAACGAAAAATATCGTGGAATACGCATGACCCTGTCACCAGGTAATTTGTCCATTCAGGCGAATAATCCTGACCAGGAAGAAGCGGAAGAAGAATTGTCGGTCAATTACGACGAGTCTGAAATAGAAATTGGGTTTAATGTGACTTACCTGATAGATGTGCTTAACGTTCTCGATTCGGAAGACGTTGATATTAAGCTAAAAGATGCCAATAGCAGTTGTATTATTAGCGACAGTGAAGATTCGTCGAGTCTGTATGTCGTAATGCCTATGCGTCTATAGAAAGCCGGCTCTGGTCTCATGTCCATCAGTCAGCTTAGCCTGACAGATTTTAGAAACCTTAACAGTGCGACTCTGGAATTTCATCCGAAAATTAACCTGATTACCGGCGGCAATGCTTCGGGTAAAACCAGTTTACTCGAATCGATTCATGTTCTCTGCCAGGCCTGTTCTTTCCGCACACACCAGTTAAAGCAGTGTATCGCTCATGGGAAACCCAACTTTTTACTATTTGGTCGATTTGGCGGGTACAAGGCCGGGCTTTCAAAATCAGATGCGAAACTGGAAATCAGGATAAATGGAGAACCGATCAGAAAACGATCGGTACTGGTCAGCAAAACACCTGTCAAAATTGTCAACACCGACAGTTTTAATCTGATTTCCGGATTGCCACAGGAAAGACGAAAATACCTTGATTGGTGTTTGTTCCACGTGGAACATCAATACACTCAACACTGGGTAGAGTTTAAGCACGCGCTGCGACAGCGGAATCGACTGTTAAGGAGCCGGCAGGATTTAAATTTACTGGACTACTGGAATGAATACCTGGTTGGACCATCACTGGCTATTAACAATTATCGCAAACGCTACGTGCACCTGATATCAGCACAACTGGCCGGGCAATTACCGCGGCTTCTGGAAGAAGTTCAAATCACCCTGGATTATGTTCAGGGTTGGCCAGAACAACAGGACCTAAATCAATGCCTGCAAGATAGCCGCGCTAATGATATCAAGTCTGGTTTCACTGGCTATGGTATCCACCGGGATAATTTAAAAATATTGGCAGACGGATTGCCCGCAGCACAGGTGCTGTCGAGAGGACAGCTCAAGCGACTTTGCCTGGCAATGATTGTATCGGTGCTAAAAATCGTGCGGGAAAAGAGTAGTAAACCGATCATTTTGTTAATCGATGACCTGCGCTCAGAACTCGATGAAAAGTCGCAACAAAATATCTATCGTCAACTGATGGATATAGATCTACAGTTATTTATTAGCAATATCGAAGACCAGGTTCCAGCGCCACTTCAGGAAAAAGAATTCAAAATGATTCACGTGGAACATGGTATTATTAAGACTCGAAAAATCAATTAGATAAGTACATGTCTGTATACGATTCAACCAGTATAAAAGTATTAAAAGGACTCGACGCGGTACGCAAGAGACCGGGTATGTTTATCGGTGATACCGATGATGGTACCGGTTTGCACCACATGGTATTTGAAGCCGTCGATAATTCGATAGACGAGGCTCTGGCAGGGCATTGTTCAGAGATTAGAGTAGTGATCCATAGTGACGACTCGGTATCAGTAAAAGACGATGGTCGAGGAATTCCAGTCGATATTCACAAGGAAGAAGGGCGTTCGGCGGCTGAAGTAATTCTTACAATATTACACGCTGGCGGCAAATTCGATGATAATTCATATAAGGTATCTGGTGGTTTACACGGTGTTGGTATCTCGGTAGTTAATGCGCTCTCCGAAAAACTTTTATTACGCATCAAGCGCCAGGGCAAGCTCTACTTCCAGGAGTACCGTATGGGCGAGCCTCAGGCCGATCTTGAGGCGATTAAGGATACCGACCAGACAGGTACCGAATTGCGCTTTTATCCGAGTCAGAAAATATTTAGCGATATCGAATTCCATTACGACATACTGGCAAAACGTCTGCGCGAACTGTCTTTCCTGAATTCCGGTGTTCATATCCAGTTAAACGATGAAAGAACTAACAAGGAAGATATATTCGAATACGAAGGTGGTATTCGAGCATTTGTCCAGCACCTCAATAAGAACAAGACTCCTATCCACGAAAAAGTGGTAGAGATCAATGTAACAGTACAGAATGTGGGCGTTGAGCTAGCAATGCAGTGGAACGACGCCTACCAGGAAAATATCTTTTGTTTTACCAATAATATTCCACAACAGGATGGCGGTACACATTTGTCGGGTTTTAGAACCGCGTTGACCAGAACAATGAATCAATATATAGAAAACAGTCCGATGAAAAAGGACAAGGTGTCTACCAGTGGTGATGACGCGCGTGAAGGATTAACCGCTGTGTTGTCGGTCAAGGTGCCGGACCCCAAGTTTTCCTCGCAGACCAAGGACAAGCTGGTATCGTCAGAAATTAAGGGTATCGTCGAATCGGCGGTGGGTGAAAGTCTGAAAGATTTCTTACAGGAAAATCCTGCTGAAGCGAAGGCTATCACGATGAAAATCCTCGAAGCAGCGCGAGCGCGAGAAGCAGCCCGTAAAGCCAGAGAGATGACCCGGCGCAAGGGCGCGCTAGACATCGCCGGGTTGCCCGGGAAATTGGCAGATTGTCAGGAAAAAGATCCGGCTTTGTCCGAAATTTACCTGGTGGAAGGGGATTCAGCGGGTGGTTCCGCTAAACAGGGCCGAAATCGTAAAACTCAGGCGATATTGCCGCTAAAGGGAAAAATTCTCAATGTAGAAAAAGCGCGTTTTGACAAGATGCTGCAGTCTGCCGAGGTGGGGACGCTGATTACTGCGCTGGGTTGTGGCATAGGGCGAGAAGAGTTCGATATCAACAAGCTTCGATATCACCACATCATTATTATGACTGATGCCGATGTTGACGGATCGCATATTCGGACATTATTACTCACTTTCTTCTATCGTCAGATGCGAGAGCTGGTGGAACGTGGCCATATCTATATCGCGCAACCACCACTGTACAAGGTTAAAAAAGGCAAACAGGAGCGTTATGTAAAAGACGACAAAGAGTTAAATGGCTATTTGTTGCAGCTTGCCATCGAGGGCGCACAGTTACATTTGAGCGATGATACGCCGGTATTGTCCGATTCCGCGCTAGAGAACCTGGCCCTGCAATACATGACTATTCTGGCGATATTCGAACGCCTTCAAAACCATATACCGGTAGAAGTGTTGAATGAATTGATAGACCTTCCTGCCCTTGGTGAAAGTGATTTACTGGACCAAAAGGCGATGAATCTCTGGGGAACCAATCTTGCAGAACGCCTCAACGATAAAGTCAGTGCTTCCGTCTCTTATAAAGTAAATGTCAAGAGTGACGAAAACAGCAACCAGTTTGGTCTGGTTGTAAGCAAGCGACTGCATGGCATGCTCAACCAAAATGAACTCAGCCCGGAATTCTTTAATAGTGCGGATTACCGGGTCTTTGCTCAGTTTGTCGAGCAGGCTGGCGATCTCATATCGGAGCAATCATTTGTCAGTCGGGGAGAACGCAAACAGACAGTTTCAAACTTCGGTGAGGCCTATGACTGGCTAATGAAGGAAGCCAAGAAGGGTTTGAATATTCAGCGCTATAAAGGACTGGGCGAAATGAATCCGGACCAGCTCTGGGAAACTACCATGGATCCGGAAAACCGGCGTCTGCTCAAGGTACGCATAGAAGATGGTTTTGCAGCCGACGAAGTTTTTACTACACTCATGGGAGACCAAGTTGAGCCGCGACGTGAGTTTATCGAAAGGAATGCGCTCAATGTCAGTAATCTTGACGTTTAGAAAATACATCTCAAATTATAAATACCAACATAAGTGATTGATTATAAAAGAGAAATAGTTTTTTCATAAATAAGCTCCGGGTTCAGAAGCAGTAGGGAAAAATAAATGGATATGGCTAGCATCATTGCTTTGGCGGTTGTTGTATTGCTGGTATTTTACCTGATCAATATTTATAACCACCTGGTCAGGATCAAACATAATGTTTCCAAGGCCTGGTCGAATATCGATGTGTTGTTGAAGCAACGCCACGATGAAATACCCAAGCTGGTTGAAACCTGTAAGCAATATATGAAATTTGAGCAGGAGACGATGGAAAAGGTTATGCAGGCACGCAGCCAGGTATCAGAGGCGAGAAAAAGGCAGGACGTACCCGGCCTGGGAATGGCGGAAGGGGCTTTGCGCATGGGCTTAGGGCAGTTGTTCGCACTGGTTGAGAATTATCCGGAGCTTAAGGCGAATGAAAACTTCCAGCATTTACAAGCCAGAATCAGTTCGCTGGAAAATACGATTGCCGACCGGCGCGAGTTCTATAACGAGTCGGTAAATATCAATAATGTCGGTATTGAGCAGTTTCCAGATGTTATCGTCGCCCGCACGATTGGCTTTGCTGCGCGTGATTTACTGGAGTTTGAAAGCGCCGAAATCGCCGACGCCAATGTTGCCGAGTTATTCAAATCAACTTAACGCCTATTGCACAAAGGCGGCACCCAGATTGATGAATAACCCTACCATTCAATAATTTATCCCAGAATCCTGAGATGTTTGGTAATAACAGTTTGTGCCTGAACCTGGTTCCCTACATGCTATTTGCGGGCTAGTCGAACAATGCGCCAATGGTTCGAATCTGCGGTACGGCAACTTAGCGATGTAGAGTATTCGACGCTGCTGGTTTTTATGGCTGCCTTGTGTGCCTCGTTGCTGTATTGCGCCTACGCCGCTTACCGGCGCTATCGATTTATCAGCGGTACCGCGACCTCCAGGATTCGTTCAGCAGCCCAGGGCTATGTAGAGCTCAAGGGACGGGGTGAATTTATGCCGGGCGATGAGTTGCTGTCGCCATTTAGCGGCAGTCGTTGTCTGTGGTACCAATGTACCGTCGATAGTAAACAAAAACAGGGCCAACGCACGACCTGGACCAATATTTCAGATGAAATCAGTGATAATCTGTTTCACCTGGTCGATAATACCGGTGTTTGTGTGATCGACCCGGAAAATGCCCACGTCATCGCCGAGTTGAATCGCACCTGGTACGGCAGTAGCACCGAGGACAGATCACGTCCACCCGAGACCAGGAGTATGATGGTCAGGCTTGGCATCGGTAGCTATCGATTCAACGAGAAACTGATCAGACCAGCCAGTGCGATATATGCACTGGGAATGTTTCGCACCCTGCAACATACGGCAAGCACAGGCTTTATCGATAACGAGGTTAAAGAGTTGCTACGGCAATGGAAATTACATCCGCAAAAATACCTGTCACAATTTGACAGGGATGGTAATGGCAAGATTAACAAGCAGGAATGGCAAGCTATTCATCACCAGGCTCGACAAGCGGTAATTCGCACCATAGAAGCCAACCAGTCGCAGAATTTACTCACCAACCCGGATCAATCCGGGCGCCCATTTATACTGTCAGCGGTCGGTGAAAAAAGCCTGGTTTTGCAAAAAAAAATTCTGGCAATGTCCACAGGGAGCATTGCTTTCCTGCTTTTTATTATCATTATTAATATAATTGCGGTGCGACCGTAGAGCACCCCGGAGAACAGACTTTGAACAATCCTCTGCTCGAGACCGGCAAGCTGCCGGCATTTAGCAAAATCACGCCTGATATTATCCGTCCTGCGATTGAGCGCATTATCGACGACAATCGGCAGGCCGTTGCGCGCCTGGTGGACAGTGAAGAGGTTAGCTGGAATGAGCTAGTCAAGCCCCTGTCACTGCTCGAAGATCGACTCAGTAAGGCCTGGTCGCCTGTTCGCCATCTGAATTCGGTAAAAACTAGCGATTCGCTGCGCGATGCCTACAACGCCTGTTTACCTTTATTGAGCGAGTATTCAACCGAAATGAGTCAAAATCGTAAGTTATACCTGGGTTATCGTAAAATTGCCGAGTCAGGTGATTTCTCGGATTTGACTATCGCCCAGCAAAAAGCTGTCGATGATGCGCTTAAGCATTTCAAACTCGGCGGCGTCGATCTCGAGGGCGCGGATAAGGCGCGCTACCAGCAATTACAAAAGGACCTGTCGGAATTGCAGTCCAGTTTTGAAAACAATGTGCTTGACGCGACCCAGTCCTGGGAAAAACTGATATCCGATGAACAGGATTTAGACGGATTACCTGGCTATGCAATGGAGATGGTCAAACAGCTGGCTAAGCAAAACGGCCATCCCGACTATCGCCTGACGCTCGACATGCCTTGCTATATTGCAGTGATTACCTACGCACAGTGCCGTAAGCTCCGCCAGGAGATTTATGAAGCCTATTCGACGCGCGCCTCGGATCAGGGAATTACCGATAAAAAGTGGAATAATGAAGCTAACATGGTCGAAATAGTAGCTAAAAGACAAGAAAAAGCCAGGTTATTGGGATTTGATAACTACGCGCAATATTCACTGGAAACTAAAATGGCCAGTTCGGTAGAGCAGGTAGTCGATTTCCTCAACGACCTTGCGCGGCGTTCCAAAGTCGCGGCACAAACCGAAGTAGAGGAGCGCCAGGCATTTGCCGAATCAATTGGATTTAAAGGTAAGCTACAGGCTTGGGACTATGCCTACTACAGCGAGAAATTGAAACAATACCACTACCAGATATCAGAACAGGATTTGAAACCCTATTTTTCTGATGAAAATGTTATTCATGGGTTGTTCCAGATAGTCAAAACCCTGTATCGCGTCGAGATTAAAAAAATTGCCAGCAAAATTGACGTATGGGATAAATCAGTAGGTTTCTACCAGATTAGCAATCCGGCGGGTGAAACCATAGGGAAATTCTATCTGGATCTCTATGCACGTGAGAATAAGCGCGGTGGCGCCTGGATGGATGAGTGTACCAATCGTTACCGTATCGATGGCATTACCCAGATACCAGTCGCCTACCTGACCTGCAATTTAACGCCACCGGTTGGTGACAAGCCTGCATTGTTTACCCACGATGAGGTGATAACTCTATTTCATGAATTTGGTCATGGTTTGCACCACATGTTAACCAGGATTGATGTGCCTGACGTCGCCGGTATTAATGGCGTAGAGTGGGACGCAGTTGAATTACCAAGTCAGTTTATGGAAAATTTTTGCTGGCAAAAAGAGGCGCTGGTGTTGTTTGCCAAACACGTTCAGACTGGTGAACTACTGCCGGATGCTTTGTTCGACAAAATGATCGCGGCGAAAAACTTTCAAAGCGCTCTGCAGATGCTGCGACAACTCGAATTTGCACTGTTTGATATCAAACTACATCAACAGGTCGAAATTAAAAACGCCAAACAAATTCAGCATATACTGGACCAGGTGAGAGATGAAATATCAGTTGTGCTAACCCCGCAGAGTAATCGTTTTCAGAATAGTTTTTCGCATATTTTTGCAGGCGGGTATGCTGCGGGTTATTATAGTTATAAATGGGCCGAGGTTTTATCAGCTGATGCTTTTTCGGCATTCGAGGAGCAGGGTATTTTTGATCCAGATATCGGCCAGAAATTCTTGCATTGTATTCTTGAACAGGGGGGGTCACGTCCAGCGATGGAATCGTTTAAATGTTTTCGTGGACGCGAACCCAATATTGATGCTTTGCTTCGGCATAGTGGCATTTCAACGTAGAAATTTATGACAAAATTTATTCTCACAGGCCTGGTTTTTTTACTTGTTAATCCGAATCTGCTGGCGCAGGAGACCGAGGAGGTCAATGGGGAAAGCAGAGATATATGGTATGTCACCGATCAGTTACGTCTTTCGGTCTACCCGCAGGCCAGCGATAAAAGTGGTTCGCTGCAATTACTTTCTTCTGGCGATAAACTCGCAATTATCCAAATTTCGGGTAACTACGCCCTGGTCGTAACCCCAAATGGAAAACAGGGCTGGGTTAAGC
>JAPUFZ010000326.1 GCA_027293245.1 Gammaproteobacteria bacterium | reverse complement strand
AGCTATTTTCATTAGAAGAACCCATAGCGAATTCATCCATATTGGTTTTCCCCAGCATCACGGCGCCTGTCTGGTTGAATTTTTCGATCACGGTTGCGTCGTAGGGCGCAATAAAATTATCCAGTATTTTCGATGCGCAGGATGTTTTAACGCCGTCGGTACAGAAAATATCCTTATGTGCGATTGGCACACCCGTCAATGGCCGGGCCTTTCCCGCGGCGATGATCGCGTCAGCGGCTTGAGCCTGCTGCAGGGCAAGTTCGTCGGTAATGGTGATAAAACAATTGATGGTGTCGTTGAACGAACCGATTTTTGTCAGGTATTCCTGTGTTATTTCGACACTGGAAAATTGTCCATCTGCCAGGCCCTGTTGAATTTGTGTTATTGATCGCGACATCGCTGGTATTACTCGATGACTCTGGGCACACGGTAAAGTCCGTTTTTAACATCGGGGGCAATAGCCTGGAACTTGTCGCGTTGGTTGGTTTCGGTGACTTCATCAGGACGCAAGCGTTGAGTCGCATCCAGCGGGTGCGCCATCGGCGTGACATTGGTGGTATCAACCGCATTCATTTGTTCTGCCAGTGCTAGAATACTGGACAAATCTGTAGCGTATTGCTCAATGTCGGCGTCGTCAATCTGTAGGCGGGCAAGCTGTGCGATGTTTCGCACATCTTCGATTTTCAGGGTCATTTCGGAATTTTCCGGATATCGTGATTGAAAAGCTCGCAAACTTAGCACAATTTCACATTTAGTATAAGCGAAAGGCCTGTATATTAACGCTTTCTTCCTTGCCCATTTAAGAACTCATTGTTAGAGTACGCCCCATCTTGGCCAGTTATGCGCTATATAAGGGATATCTGTGCTATTGCGCACTCACAACACATACTATTCGGGTTAAAAACAATATATGTTTTCCGCTATTCGGGGTTTGTTATCCAACGACTTATCGATCGATTTAGGTACCGCTAATACGCTAATATATTGCAAGGGCAAAGGCATTGTTCTAAATGAGCCGTCTGTAGTTGCCATCCGCCAGGACCGTGGTCCCGGCGGGCCAAAGACTATCGAGGCGGTGGGTACTGAAGCAAAGAAAATGTTAGGCCGTACACCGGATAACATCGATGCCAAGCGACCCATGAAAGATGGTGTGATCGCCGATTTCACCTACACCGAAAAAATGTTGCAACACTTTATTCGCAAGGTTCATGAAAATCATTTCCTGCGACCGAGTCCACGCGTTCTGATTTGCGTACCCTGTGGTGCCACCCAGGTCGAGCGTCGGGCCATACGTGAATCGGCAATGGGTGCCGGTGCGCGCAAAGTATTTCTGATAGAGGAACCGATGGCGGCAGCGATTGGAGCCGGTCTGCCGGTAGACGAACCCCAGGGTTCGATGGTACTCGATGTCGGCGGTGGTACCTCCGAAGTTGCGGTTATGTCACTGAACGGAATCGTATACTCGGTGTCAGTGCGCATTGGCGGCGATCGTTTTGACGATGCTATCATCAGTTATGTACGCCGCAACTACGGTATTTTGATCGGTGAACAAACCGCCGAAAGAATTAAGGTCGAGATCGCTGCAGCTTATCCGAGTAAAGATCTACATGAAATTGAAGTCAAAGGCAGAAATTTATCTGAAGGCGTGCCACGTAGCTTTACCTTAAACAGCAATGAAATACTCGAAGCCCTGCAAGACCCCCTTTACGGGATTGTCAGCGCGGTGAAAAATGCACTAGAGCAAACACCACCGGAACTTGGTTCTGACATTGCCGAACGCGGTATAGTGCTTACCGGTGGTGGCGCCCTGCTACGTGATCTGGATCGACTGATCATGGAAGAAACCGGCTTACCCGTGATCGTTGCCGAGGATCCGATGACCTGTGTCGCACGTGGTGGCGGTAGAGTACTGGAAATGATTGATGAACACGGGCTGGATTTTCTCGCCGTCGAATAACCCGGTAAATCCAACGCGTCCTACCTATGGCGATCAGGCCTGACACTGATTTTTGGTTATGAATCAACTGCGATCCCAATCGCGTGGTACCACCGTCCAGGCAGTGTTGCTGGCGATTGTTAGCATCGTGCTGATGTTTGTCGATCAGCGATTCAATCACCTTGAAGTCGTTCGATCGAATATTTCTGTGGCTTTGACCCCGCTGCGTTACCTGGTCAGTTTGCCGGCGCATACCGGCAATTGGGCAAGCGAATGGTTTACCTCATTTCGTGATTTAGTAAATGAAAATTCGAATCTTAAAGCCAATAGCCGAATACTCAACGCCAGGCTACAAAAAATGCAGGTATTGCAGGCTGAAAACACCCGGCTGCGAAATTTGTTAGGGTCTTCGGCTAAGGTTGCCGATGAGGTAATCGTCGCCGAATTACTCTCAGTCGATCAAAATCCCTACCGGCAGTTAATCGAAATCAACAAGGGCACGCTGGATGGCGTTGAAATTGGACAGGCTGTTATCGATGCTTATGGCGTCATGGGCCAGGTCATTCACGTCAATCAACACACCTCCACAACCATTCTCATTTCCGATCCGGAGCACGCGATTCCGGTGCAATTTATACGCAACGGTATGCGCTCTGTGGCATTCGGAAATGGTAGTTCCGATCAACTGGAATTGCGCTATCTTCCAGCCACAGCCGATATCAGGGTAAACGATGAGCTTGTTACCTCAGGACTTGGCGGCCGATTTCCAGCCGATTATCCGGTAGCGACGGTTGTTGCAATTAATGAAGACCTGATTCATGGCTTTGTTTCGGTACTCGTAAAGCCGCAGGCCCGCCTGGATAGCAGCCGTGAAGTTTTGATAATTAAACCAAGAAACAGCCCGTCCCCCAGATGATAGCTAAGCTTCCAGGGCGACTTAGCCATGTTTAAACTGCGTTACTCCGTGATTTATCTGAGCCTGATCGCTGGGATCATCTTAATGATTCTGCCCTTACCCGAATCGGTAAAGACCTACCGCCCCGACTGGGTTGCATTGATACTGATCTACTGGAGCATGGCGCTGCCAAATCGCGTTGGACTGCTGGCAGCTTTTATTGCCGGTATCCTGGTCGATGTGTCGCAGGGAACTTTATTGGGTCAGCATGCTTTGGCCCTGGTCATCATTATTTTTATCAACCAGAATTTTTACCAGCGAATCCGGGTCCTGTCGCTGGTACAACAGGCTTTGTATGTATTTTTGCTGTTATTTATTAATCAAATTGTTACGGTTTGGGTAGAAGGCTTTTTAGGACGACCCACGCCTTTCCATGCTTTCCTGGGCGCGCCGGTTATCGGTATGCTGATCTGGCCCTGGGTGTTTGTGACGTTGCGCGACATACGACGAAAGGCGCATTTGAGTTAGTCATGACAAGTCTTAATATAGTAACACTAAGAAATCTTTGTGGATTGGGATTTTTGGTCGTCATTCGACACGGTGTTTACGCCGTTATGGAAATTACGGGCTAAGCGTGGATTACCAGTATATTGAAACCAACCAGCAGTTGGTTGAGTTTTGCAGCAAGATTAAATCTGCCGGTTACTGCACGATTGATACCGAATTCGTGCGTGAAAAAACCTATTATCCAATTCTTTCGCTGATCCAGGTCGCGAGTGAGCAGCACATGGCCTGTATCGACCCGCTCGTGATCGAAAATTTCGACCCGCTGATTGCCCTGTTGCAGCAGCAAGATCTGGTTAAGGTTTTTCATTCTCCGAGCCAGGATCTGGAAATTTTATACCAGTATTTTTCCTGTATGCCGCAGCCGATATTTGATACCCAGCTAGCTGCAGCCGTACTCGGTTACGACCATCAGATTGGCTATGCAGAACTGGTTAATGCGATCACCGGCGTCAGGCTTGACAAAAAGCATACTCGTGCCAACTGGAATCGGCGTCCGTTGTCACAGGATGAGATTGACTATGCGATGGATGACGTGCGTTATTTGTTGCCGGTATACCAAACCTTAAAGAAGGAACTCGACACTAAAAATCGCGCGGCCTGGATCGAAAAGGATTTACTGGCGATGACCTCAGAGTCGACCTACCTGGTGGAAATGTCGGACTTATGGAAGCGCCTTAAGGGAGTACAAAAGCTAAAGGGTGTAGAATTGCAAATTGCGCGCTTGTTGTGCCAGTGGCGGGAACAGGTGGCGCAACAGAAAAACCTGCCGCGAAGATGGATAGTAAAGGATGATATTTTGATCGATATAGCGCGCCTGAAACCTTCGAGCCTGACCGATTTCGATTCTATTCGTTATCGTAGCAGCGCCCGCAGCGACGCCCGTAGTGATAAATTTATCGCCAAACACGCCGAGACACTTTTACAGCTAGCCCGCGATGGACAAAATTCGCCGGCAAGTGAATGGCCCAGTCACGAAGCAACAAACACCGTAACAATGCATCAACAGGCCCTCGGCGATTGTTTGATGGCCCTGTGCCGTCTGATTGCAGAAGAAAATCAAATTGCCCTTGCCACGCTCGCCACTCGCAAAGATATCGATGGCCTGATCACCAATAGAAAAAATAGCCGGCTCTCGCAGGGATGGCGCTTTACCATGGCTGGCGAGAAACTAATGGATTTTATCCATGGGCAGTCGGTACTGGGAGTGTGTGACGGTGCGATCGGGATCAAACCGGCGCCTTGATACCCGGACCGTAATAACCAATAATATTTCATGGTTTTTCTGTCGCGATTTCGTAGTAATCTTCATCAATTCAAATTATTTAATCAACAATGAACCCAGATAAGATCCAGCATTTAATTCAACAGGGCATGCCCGCGGCGAAGGTAGAGGTATCGGGTGGTGAAGGCAAGTTTGTTGCCCAGGTGGTCAGTGATGAGTTTGCCGATCTAAGCCTGATCAAACGACATAAACTGGTCTATGCCTGTGTGGGCAATGAGATAGCTTCAGGAGAATTACACGCGCTTACAATCATCGCTAAAACCCCGGATGAAATACCAGCCGCATAATTGACGAATTTTAGACGGGATAATCAACTCTTGATTACCACTCTGCCACGCTTAATTCAGACTCTTAACCTGTAATGAATAGCAAGCTGATCTTTATCTGCGATCGCGCAACCTTGTCTGATCCGGGTTCCTATGGTTTCAGTGTGGAACAAAACGGAGAACCTGTTGAAGGATTCGTGGTTAAAAGCAACTACGCTTATTTTGCTTATCGAAATTCATGCCCACATACAGGGTCACCGCTTGACTGGGTAGAGCATCAATTTCTCGATGCGGATGAGACCTTGATACAGTGTGCCGTGCACGACGCCCGGTTTATCATCGATAGCGGTGAATGCATTTCGGGCCCCTGTTTAGGCGAAAGCCTGCAGACATTGCCCATTGTCGTGCAGGACGATGGCATCTACCTGCAGGGCAGTTAGCTGTTTTATTGCAGAATAGCAAAGCAGTCGTATTCGTCGCTGTCGGTTATTTTCACCTGGTAAAACTCTCCCGGGTTCAGGTTTTTATCAGTATTTATGTAAACCAGCCCGTCGATTTCAGGCGCGTCGGCATAAGATCGCGCGGCATAACCATCATCGGATTTACGCTCTACCAGCACCTGCAGGCTTTGGCCGACGCGCTGTTGTAATTTTTGCATACTGATAGCCTGCTGCTTTTGCATGAATAAGTCATATCGTTGTTGCTTGATCTCCTGCCTGACCTGGCCGGGCAATTCATTGGCGGCTGCGCCGTCGACCGCTGAATACATGAAGCAACCGACCCGGTCGAGTTGGGCGTCGTCGAGAAAATCGAGCAGTTGCTGGAAATCATCGTCAGTTTCGCCGGGAAACCCGACGATAAATGTACTACGTAAAACAAGTTCGGGACAGCATTCTCGCCAGGCCTGGATCCTTTCCAGCACGCGTTCACGATTACCCGGCCTTTTCATCAGCTGCAAAATTTTCGGGCTTGCATGCTGAAACGGAATGTCGAGGTAGGGCAGTATACGGCCTTCGGCCATGAGTGGAATCACATCGTCGACATGAGGATACGGGTAGACATAGTGTAGTCGCACCCAGATACCGAACTGTCCGAGTGCCCGTGCCAGATCAACAAAACGGGTTTGCAGCGGTTGTCCCCGCCAGAAACGGGTGGAGTACCTGAGATCCACACCGTAGGCGCTGGTATCCTGCGATATAACCAGGATTTCCTTGACACCCGACGCCGCCAGGGATTCTGCTTCCTGCATCACCTCGTCGATCGGACGACTCACCAGGTCCCCTCGAAACGATGGGATAATGCAAAAACTGCAGCGGTGATTGCAGCCTTC
>JAPUFZ010000325.1 GCA_027293245.1 Gammaproteobacteria bacterium | reverse complement strand
AACAAAATCCAGCGAATAAAACTATCGGATCCCATTGGTAGTTTGCGGTGAATGCCAGCAAAAAAATCATGCCTGTCATCAACCATTTTACAAACTCGGACCGGTATGCGTAACCTAACCACTGCATCGCATTATTATTTTCAGTCTGCCTCAGCATCCGAATACTATGGTAGGTATTGGGTGCCAGGCAGGCCATACAACCTACTAACGCTGATAGCATGACATCATCATCCCAGATTACAACCCCGAACAGGTAAATTACACCCAGAATATACTGAACAATCAGGGTCGCATAAATCTGGTTTTTCATGGCCTCGTCGGGCATACCCGGCTTCGCCCGCCCTCCAAAGCGGATGAAAAGTATAAGTAGTTAAAACTCAATAATCAATCATCGATATAAATTATTCAATTGGGGTCTGTCGGTCATGCCTCAATGCGCTGCTGTTTTCACAGATTCAGATGTTCGAGAATCCCTTCCAGTTCATCACTGGTATGGAAGCTGATTATTAGCTGTCCCGAACCCTGTTTACCCGATCTGATCTTGACCGCAGCGCCCAGCTTTTCGCTAATACGGGTTTCCAGACGCCTGGTATCCGGATCAGTTTCTTTGCTCAGAAACTTATTCCCGGTCCCGCCCTTGATCACTTTTTTCACCAGTGCTTCGGTTTCACGGACCGAAAGTCCGCGGTTAACAACAATATTGGCCACTTCAACCTGATCGTGCCGAATCAAACCGAGCAGCGCACGGGCATGACCCATATCGAGGAGTCCCCGGTTGACCAGGTCCTTGACCGGATCAGCCAGGTCCAGCAGGCGAATTAAATTGCTCACCGAAGCACGCGACCGGCCTATCGAATCCGCCACCTGCTGATGGGTAAGATCAAATTCATCGATCAGCCGCATCAGGCCCTGTGCTAGTTCAAGCGGATTAAGGTCCTCGCGCTGAATATTCTCGATCAGTGCTATAGCTACCGCCGATTTACTATCGAGGTCGCGAACTACTGCTGGAATTTTCTGCAAGCCTGCAATTTGTGCGGCACGCCACCGGCGTTCACCCGCGACCAACTCGAAATGGTCACCCTCCGGTCTCACCACGATCGGCTGTACGATACCCTGGGAGCGTATCGAGTCCGCTAGCTCCTGCAGCGACTGCTGATCAAAATTTTGCCTGGGCTGAAACTTTCCACGCTGAATTCGATCAATATCGATTTCGCCCAGTCCGTGCGCCCGGTCCGCATCGCTAACCTGGGTAACTTCGTCTATATTACCGATTAATGAACCCAGACCCCGCCCTAGTCGCTTCTTCTTCATAATTATTACTGGTTTGTATAGTGGTGTTGCTTCGCATCACGCCTTAAAACTTCACCCGCGAGGGCAATGTAAGCCATCGATCCACGGGAATTCCTTTCGTACTGCAAAATTGGCTGACCATAACTGGGCGCTTCAGCCAGGCGGACATTACGCGGAATGATGGTGCGATAGACCTGAGCGCCAAAATGTTCGATCAGCTCTGCAGACACCTCATTTGATAGATTGTTGCGCGGATCGTACATGGTGCGTAGCAGGCCTTCCAGCTTTAGATCGGGGTTTACGCTGATACGAATTTGTTCAATTGTATCGAGCAGGGAAGACAGGCCCTCGAGCGCATAATATTCACATTGCATCGGAATCACTACGCCACTCGCGGCAACCAGTGCATTGACGGTCAGCATATTCAGTGAAGGCGGGCAGTCGATCAGAATATAATCATATTCGTTGCTGATCGGTTCCAACGCCAGCGCGAGCTGCCGCTCGCGTCCAATACGGGTCATCAACTGAACTTCGGCTGCGGTCAAATCAGCATTCGCCGGCAAAATATCAAACCCAACTTCGGGCAATTTGATCAATGCATTGCGTGCGGTGGAATCACCCAGTAACACATCACATACACTGACACTGAGGCTGTTTTTATCTACGCCACTACCCATGGTCGCATTACCCTGGGGATCCATGTCGACCAGCAACACCCGTCTTTTGGTCGCGGCCAGTGCGGCAGCCAGGTTTACCGTGGTGGTGGTTTTTCCGACGCCGCCCTTTTGATTGGCAATGGTAATAGTTTTGCTCATGCTATCGCTGTCGCAAGGTCACCAGGCTTCGGTTTGAACTGATGCCTGGAACTTGCAACCTGGTTTCCTCAATCAAGTACCTGGTACTGTCCAATGCGCTGGCCTCGACAGACCCAAGGCTGGTTTTCATCGTCAGCACCCGGGTTTCGGATTGCCACAGATGTTCCACGCTTGCAACGAAACTGGACAAGCCGGCAAACGCCCGGCTGACGATGATATCGAACGGTTCCGCGGCATGATAGTCTTCAACCCTCGACTGTACAACTGCAGCATTATTAATATTGCAGTGTGCCAGAGCCTGCTGCAAAAACCGGGTTTTCTTGCCATTGCTGTCGAGCAGGGTCCATTTCGAGTCGGGCATGGCGATCGCCAGTGGCAAGCCTGGCAAACCAGCCCCGCTACCGACATCGAGCGCACACCCGGCCGATTTCACCGAGTGGTAAATAGCCAGACTATCGAGTAAATGATAGTAAAGCATTTTCTCCGGGTCGGTAATTGCGGTCAGGTTAAACCTTTTGCCCCACTTACCCAGTAACGCCAGGTAATCGAGCAGCTTGCCGACCTGGTCGTCATCCAGAGGCAGGTCGATTGCGACCAGTCCGTGTCGTAACCGGGTACGCAGGTTCAAGCCGATTTCTGAATCTCGGGCGTGGCCGCATGTCGTTTCAAATGTACCAGCAACAATGAAATCGCTGCCGGTGTCAGACCCGATATACGGCCCGCCTGGCCGATAGTTGCCGGACGGTGATCCTGCAGTTTCTGGCGAACCTCGTTAGATAAACCCCGTACTTGCGAATACTCCAGCGATTCAGGTAACAGGGTTTGCTCGTGTTTTATCGCCTTGTCGATTTCCTGCTGTTGCCGTGACAGGTATCCAGCGTATTTGGCATTGATCTCGGCTTGTTCCTGGACACGATCCGCATATTGCACTTCATCATCGAGCATTGGCATCAAGTCAGTGATTTGAATCTGCGGGCGCAGCAGAATCTCCGACAACCGATACTCCCGGGTTAACGGAGTTTGCATGGCTTTCGACAGCGTAGCTGCCCCATCGCTACCGGGATGCACCCATCGTCCGTGTAATTGCTGATTAAGGCGTTCCAGTTGTTCACGATAGTGCTCAAAAGCCGACCAGCGTGCATCGTCGACCAGGCCCATATCGCGACCAATTTCTGTGAGGCGCAGATCAGCATTGTCTTCACGCAACATCAGGCGGTACTCGGCGCGCGAGGTAAACATGCGGTAGGGTTCACTGGTGCCACGGGTGATTAAATCATCCACCAGTACACCGATATAAGCCTGTGACCTGCTGAGTTTGATCGAATCTTTAGCCTGCACCGAAGCGGCAGCATTGGCACCGGCAATCAAGCCCTGTGCCGCGGCTTCTTCATAACCGGTGGTGCCATTAATCTGTCCGGCAAAGTAAAGACCCTGGATGAAACGGGTTTCAAGTGTCTCGCGAAGATCACGCGGATCAAAAAAGTCGTATTCGATCGCGTAGCCCGGCCGGGTAATATGCGCCGCCTCAAATCCACCTATGCTTTGCACCAGTGCCTGCTGAACGTCGAAGGGCAGGCTGGTAGAAATCCCATTGGGATAGACTTCGGACAAGTTCAGGCCCTCGGGTTCGACAAAAATCTGATGTGAAACCTTATCGGCAAAACGTACCACTTTATCTTCAATCGACGGGCAGTAGCGCGGACCCGCGCCCTCGATCGCACCACTGAAAAGCGGCGAGCGATGCAGGTTGGCACGAATAATATCGTGCGTTTTTTCGTTGGTATGAGTGATATAACAACTGATCTGACGCGGATGCAAATCGATCGAACCCATAGTCGAAAAAACCGGCACGGGATCATCACCCGGCTGCTCTTGCATAACGCTGAAATCGATGCTGTTGCGATCAATTCGCGGGGGTGTACCTGTTTTCAGCCGATTGACCCGAAAAGGCCGTTCGCGCAGGCGCTCGGCCAGCGCTGTGGCTGGCGGGTCACCCGCACGACCACCACTGTAATTGGTATCGCCGATATGTATCTTGCCATCGAGGAAGGTGCCGACCGTCAGCACCACAGTTGAGGCATAAAATTTAACTCCCATTTGCGTGACTACGCCTTCTATAGAGTCATTTTTCTCGATCAAATCAACCACCGGTTGCTGGAAGATCGATAGGCCCGGTTGATTTTCGAGCTTTTCACGAATTGCCACGCGGTACAGTTGCCGGTCGGCCTGCGCCCGGGTGGCACGAACCGCCGGGCCCTTGCGCCGATTGAGGGTGCGGAACTGGATACCTGCCTTGTCAGCAGCGAGTGCCATTTCGCCGCCGAGCGCATCAATTTCCTTGACCAGGTGGCCCTTGCCGATGCCACCGATGGCGGGATTACAGCTCATTTGCCCCAGGGTTTCAATGCTATGGGTTAACAACAGTGTGCTAGCACCCATACGCGCAGCCGCGAGCGAGGCTTCGGTACCCGCATGACCGCCGCCTACCACTATGACATCAAAACGCTTGTTGAAATCCACTCTGCTTTGTTATCCAATATCGGCAACTGCTCCGGACCGCTGCATCGCCTAAAAACGCCTACTGTTGGTGCTCTCGACAATAGCTCCTGCATTGTTCTACCTTCCGGAACGCCGGACCGTCCCATCCCTGGGCTCGTACCACCGGGACGCCGGACCGACGGAGCACCGCCCGACGGAGTGCCGCCCACAACATCCATGCAGGCGAGGGCGCGCATTCTAGCGCTTTTCTTCGCAAAATTCCATGTGAGCAGTCGGAATTCATGGATCGCTATCTGGACCGCAACGCCCCTCGATTTTACTCCTTCTCCCCCTGGAGGGTGTCGTAAAAGGTTGGATTAGATTTTCCAGGGCGAAAATGCTCGTAGAAGCGCAGTTTACAGGAATTAATGCACAATATAGATCAAAAAGAATGAACTTTAGTTACAATCTAGATTATAGTTAGTATCGAAGTGACCTAGTTACACCCTGCCAAAGCCAATGGCTTAGGCCTGCGTAGATAAAGGCAACCCCGATCCGAAAGACGGGGGCGCAAAGTCACCGGTCTAAGGGTTAATCCTATGACGGCGGGACCACCAACACGCATCTGTGAGTCGTTGTGCCGTCTATAGATTACCCTCCTAATAATGCAATAATTTGTATTTAAATGAGGACATACTCTAAATGAAAAAGCAACACTCTGGTTTTACCTTAATCGAACTGATGATCGTAGTAGCCATCATCGGAATCCTGGCCGCAATAGCGATCCCCCAGTACGGCGACTATACCCAACGGACTAAAGTTGCCGGCGCCCTCGGCGGTGCACTCGCCTGGAAAACATCAGTAGGCCTGTGTGTATCTGAGGAAGGCGCCCTCGCCAATTGTGACGGCGGTTCCACTGGAGTCCCGGCTGAGTTTTCAGGCACCAGCGGTGGCACGGTCAAGTATATTGACGATATTACAACTACCGATGGTGTTATTGTCATGGTCACCGAGGCCGTAGA
>JAPUFZ010000324.1 GCA_027293245.1 Gammaproteobacteria bacterium | reverse complement strand
TCGCGTTAGCGACAATATTTTGACTCAGGCAGCAGGATTGTTTGGCAAGGGTATTAACAAGCGATTCGCCGAAGAATTGATAATCGAAGGAAATCTCCTGTTCAAGCATACCGATATGGATATCAGATTTTCGAAACCCATTGTAGCCGGTGAATACTGGCGCTGGTGGGAAAAACTGTTGCTGCCCAATGTGGTACATAGCTTCGATTCACTGGACGATTTATTTAGTTTGAAAAGCCACCAGAGCCATTTGAGAGGACGACTGCATAGCTTCGGTATGCAGGCAAAAAGCATCGAGGTGCGCGATGATTACATGCGCTCGATGTACGACGCTGTCACCATCAATCTCAGTCATATTGCTTCCTATCTGATACTGTGCCTTTATCAACAGGGATTGCGGCGGTTGCGCTGTATTCGTTTTCATAAAATGCTTTACCTGGCGATTAAGAAGCTGCAAAAAACCAGTTATCACCTGCATCGAAGCCTGTTAAATCCTGAAGAATATGGCGTTATCGTCAATCAAACTACCAGTCGTCTCGACCAGTTCCTGAAAACCGTGCAAACCATGGAACTGATCGGAATTGAAGATGGATATTATTTGCTTGAGGAAAAGCTCATTGCCGATTTCGAAATCGATGAGATTCGTACTGAAAATCTGATCAGCGTCTATGCAAATGAAATTGCGCCGCTGAGGAATGTTACCTCGATCATCGAATCTGCGGTTATTCAGGTTAAGGATCTTGACCCCAAAAGCTTTGCCCGGCTGCGGTTTAACGATCAGTTGCTGGCCCTGGATTGGGACCGTAAACAGTTTAACAAACCACGCTATGAAGAGATCAATGCCCAGCAAACAGCGAACGCTGATGCTAACTGGTTCTTCCTGGAATCGTCCAGCGAGTCCGCGAGTGCAGTTTTGCTGGTTCACGGATTTCTCGCCGGACCGGCAGAAATGCGTGGCCTCGGTGATCGACTACACGCCCAGGGTCACCACGTACTCGGTGTTCGACTAAAAGGTCATTGCACTTCCCCCTGGGATTTGCGCAGTCGAGACTGGCATGACTGGCTCGCCTCGGTAACGCGCGGATACAACATACTCAAAGCCTATAGTCAGTCGATTCATATCGTTGGATTTTCAACCGGCGGTTTACTGGCTTTGTTGCAAGCTTCAAACCCGCGGCTAAAAAAAATTAAAACCGTCACCTGTATTTCGGCGCCGGTTGACTTTAAAAATAAAAACCTGAAGTTCGTGCCCCTGCTACACCACGCCAATAAGCTGGTACGATGGGTATCCTCGGAAGGCCTGGTTCCGTTTCGACCTAACGACCCTGAGCACCCCGAAGTCAATTATCAACATGTACCGATACGCGGGCTGTACCAGTTGCAGTTACTGGTCGATCATGTCCTCAAAGAGCCGTTAACTATCGATGCCGATGTTTTCCTCTACCAGGCTGATGCGGACCCTGTTGTTGAACCGGGTAGTGTCGAAAAACTCTATCAACACATTAATGCCGACAACAAAACCGTGATAATTATTGAGGCAGATCGCCACGGCGTGTTGTATGAAAACTTGCAGGAAATACAGCAAAAAATTTGTGCCACCATCAAATAGTGGTATAAGTAGGGTTTTTGCTGACTGCGAGCCATTTTTAAGTTAACTGTGTCTAAGCGATAGATAATATAATTTATGATCGGGCAATACAGCTAAGTTGACTAACCTGGCTTTAGGAACCAAACACGACTCAATATCGAACTATGCATCGCTCAACCAGATTATTGGCATTCGGATTTGTCGTCATTTTAATGATGATGATTTCACTTGCGCTGATCGCTTTTTATTACAGCAGTAGCAGCAGTAATTCGGTTAATCTGACCGTCACTCGGCAGTTAGAAAAAATCAATCTGATCAACGAGTTATCAACAATTATCCATAATCGTACGCGCTACATGCAATCCATGTTGCTGAACGAGGATGAATCTATCGACGCGCAGGCGTTATCTACCTTTAACCGCTTTAAGGGAACCTATGATGAAACCCGAAATAGGCTTCTGCCCCTGCTCGCACCCAGGGAACGGGATATTTTGCTCGCGATTGACATACTCGACCGCGATATATCCGAGTTGAACCAGCAGGTTTCGATATTATTTATGAATGGCAGTCGCACCCGGGCGGGCATTATTTTGTTGTCCAATGTATTGCCTAAAACCGCTCCATTACTCGCCCATCTGTCCGAATTAACCCAGGCACAGCGATTAGATGTACAAAAGGTTTTATTAATGGCTGCTACCGATGCTGAAGAGAAACAAAACCGGTTTGCGATGTATGCTGTTTTTTCAATCCTGGTTAGCCTCGGTGTGGCAATAATGGCCGTCTGGTACGGTCAAAAACTATCGGCTCAACTGGAAGATATAAACCACTACCTGGAAGAGAAGATAGAAGAACGCACCGAAAATTTGCTCGAGACTCAAAAAGGACTGCTGGAAGACAATACCGAACTGGCGCGACTCGCATTAACCGATAGTGTCACCGGGCTTTCTAACCGTACGCATATGGGCCAAATTCTACAAAAAGAATTTTCTCGCTACCTGCGACACTTGCAGCGCTTCGGCATCATCATGATCGATATTGATCATTTTAAGCGAGTCAATGATACTTACGGGCATGACGTAGGCGACAAGTTGCTGGTCCAGTTTTCGCGGAAATTCGAGCAGGCAACCCGAAATAGTGACTATATTTCGCGCTGGGGAGGTGAGGAATTTCTGATATGCTGTACTACGATCAGCGAAAACGATTTATACATCATTGCCGAAAATATTCGGCAGATGATCGTAAATTCTGAATTTAAAATTAAAGAAAATATTACCATCAGTCTCGGCTGTGCGATGATACAGGCGAACGAAAATATTAACGAATTAGTCAAGCGCGCTGATGTAGCGCTCTACGCGGCTAAAAACAATGGCAGGAATCAAACCGTAGTATCGGAATTTGCGCCAGTATGGAACGCCGTAAATCCTGGCTGATGTAAGAACAGTAACTGATGTTAAGGAGCCTGATCAATGTCATGAACCAGACCCCATTGCAGCGGTGTTTGACCCGGTCTTCCTTATAATTACCAATTTTTTTAACTTGTTAAACCAGATTTAGAGAGCCGTGTTATGTTGATAGGTGTACCTAAAGAAATAAAGAATCAGGAGTATCGTATCGGCTTAACTCCCGCCGGTGTAGTCGAACTGGTAACCCGTGGCCATGAGGTTATCGTAGAAAATTATGGCGCCACGGAAATTGGCTTTGAAAACGAGCAATACCAAAGCGCCGGCGCCAGTATCGTTGATTCTCCTGAAGAGATATTCGAGCGCGCCGAGATGATCATTAAGGTCAAGGAGCCACAGGCCAACGAGTGTAAAATGTTGCACGAGGGTCAATTGTTGTTCACCTACCTGCATCTCGCACCAGATCCAGATCAAACCAGACTTTTAGTTGCTTCCGGTGCTACCTGCGTGGCCTATGAAACGGTCACCGATGAGAGCGGTGGTTTACCCCTGTTAGCACCCATGTCGGAAGTCGCTGGCCGTATGTCAATTCAGGCCGGAGCCCATCACCTTGAAAAAGCCCAGGGCGGTCTTGGTACCCTGTTAGGAGGTGTGCCGGGAGTAGCCGCATCCAGAGTCCTGATTATTGGCGGTGGTGTTGTCGGTACCCAGGCGGCGACCATGGCTGTTGGAATGGGTGCTGATGTTACTATCGTTGATCGATCCCTGCCGAGATTACGTCAGTTAGACAGTATTTTTAACGGTCGCCTGAAGTGTGTCTACTCGACTTCGGAAGCGATAAGAAATCACGCCCTGGAGTCTGACCTGGTCATAGGTGCGGTCCTGGTCCCAGGAGCAGCGGCGCCAAAATTACTGACTCGGAAAATTCTAAAGGATATGAAGAAAGGTGCGGTCGTCGTCGATGTCGCGATCGATCAGGGAGGTTGTTTCGAGACCTCGCGCGCAACCACGCACCAGGATCCAACCTACATCGAGGAAGGTGTCATCCACTATTGCGTTGCCAATATGCCCGGTGGTGTCGCCCGTACCTCCACTATTGCGTTGACTAACGCCACTTTGCCATTCGTGGTATCACTGGCCAACCAGGGCGCTGCCAAAGCTTTATGGGCAGACAAGCATCTGCTCAATGGCCTGAATGTACACGCCGGTATGGTGACCTATAAAGCCGTCGCCGAGGTCCTGGGATATGATTTCATCGATCCCCGTGAAGCTTTGCACGCCTGACCGGTCTGGGCGTGAGGGGGTCAGAGCTGAAGGTCTGACCCCGATCGAAAGCCCATTACAGGGCGGGGCTGCCGGCAACGAAATCTTGTTGCATGACTTCGATCAGCGTCGGTCGATCCTGCTTTGCCGCGGTGATTAACTCAGATTTCAATTCTTCATGGCTGGTAGCGCGTACCGCGTGACATCCAAAGGCCTTGCCCAGGCCGATGAAATCAGGTGTATGTATATCGACGCCGATTTGAGGGATGTTGGCGTGCGCCATGAAACGCTTTATTTCAGCGTAGCCGAAATTATTCCAGATCAGAAAAATAACCGGCAGCCTGGCTTCCACAGCGGATGCCAGTTCACCGATGGTGAATTGTGCCGCACCGTCCCCTATGAGGCCGATTACCGGGCGCTCGGGTGCTGCCAGTTTGGCGCCAATCGCTGCTGGGATTGCGTATCCGAGGGTACCGAAACCGCTGGCCGAGTGAAAATAACGGCGCGGTTTTTCGGTTTCATAATGCAACCAGGCGTAGTAAACAGGCTGAGTAGAGTCACCGGCGATAATGACCCCGGGTAACGCACCACGGATTGTTTCGAAAAACTTCGCATATTCCGGATCACGCGTGGCCTGTAACTGTTTGCGCATCTTGCGCGCTCGCTCGGCACCTTGCCTGCTACTCAAATCACGCTTCGATAATGATTTAATCAGCATTTGCAGTGCCTCCCGGGCATCGCTGCAAATTGCCAGGTGCGCCCGGACATTTCGTGTCAGTTGCGCGGCATCGATATCAATGCGGATCAATTTACCATCAAACTGTATTGCGCCTTCGAAAAAATAGTCGTAATCGGTTTCGCCGAATTCAGTACCGACGGCGAGCACCAGGTCAGCTGTCTTCAATGCATCTCTCACCACGGGGCAGGAGCCTGATCCACCGACGGCGAGCGCATGGCTATAGGCCATGACACCCTTGGCGTTGACCGTGTTCACCACCGGCGCATCCAGCATTTCAGCCAATGCTGTTAGTTCGGCGCTCGAATTAATCGCGCCGCCACCAATGGCGATTAGTGGGCGTTCGGCTGCCGCCAGTAAAGCCGCGCAATCGTCGATAGCCTGTGCAGCGGGACCGAATGCACCCGGTAAGGCAAATGCCTGTTTATTCAGCTGGTCTGCTGGCGCGGTAATGATATCGATGGGAATCTCGATATGTACCGGGCCGGGGCGTTGAGCGTTAAAAACAGCGAAGGCACGCGCCAGCACTCTGGGTAGCTCATCGGCACTTAGCAATGTATGGCTAAAGCGCGTGACCCCGCTAATCATATTTCGTTGAGCGGGCAGTTCGTGCAGCCGGCCCTCACCCAAACCCAGCTCACGGGTACGGTTCACCGAGGAAATAACCAGCATGGGGATGGAATCAGCCAGCGCCTGGCCCATCGCTGTTGCGATATTGGTCATGCCTGGCCCGGTGATGATGAAACAGGCGGCAATTTTTCCCGTGGCACGGTTATAACCATCGGCCATAAAACCAGCACCCTGTTCATGACGTGGCGTTACGTGTCGTATAGCGGTATTCTCGAGTCCACGATAAAGCTCTACGGTATGCACGCCAGGTATGCCGAAAATGGTATCGACCCCATAGTTTTCCAGTATTTCTACCAGCACTTCACCACAAGTAGCCATATACTCTCCCGGTCATGTTTCAAGGGGTCAGACTCCTTGAAATTCCACTTTGAAACTTGATAACGATAGGATCTAATATTTCGAGGAGTCTGACCCCTTGAAATGCCCTGGGCGCTCAGTACGAATAAAATTTTCCAGCCGTTTACAGCCTTCTAACAGTACATCCTCGGATTGTACCAGCGAGAATCGTACATGCCCCCTGGTGCTATTGCCAAACGCGCTACCCGGCAAAACCGAAACTCTTTGCGCATCCAGCAGTTTTTGCGCGAAGACCTTGTCATCCGCATAGAAGTTGCTGACGTCTACCATGATGAACATCCCCGATTCAGGGCAATGGTATTTCAGGCCAGGCATCCCATTCAGGCGAGCACAGACCAGGTCTCTTCGGTTCTGGTATTTTGAACACATTTCGCGCACATAGTACTCGTCATTATTCAATGCAAACGCGGCAGCATCCTGAATAAACTGCGGGCAGCCAAAAATCGACATCGCGGCAAAATTTCCCAGTTGTTTAGTGAGTTCGACCGGTGCAACAACCCAACCCACGCGCCAACCACTCATTGCATGAGATTTGGATAAGCCATCGATCACCACGATATTATCGAGTTGGGCGGCAGCAGTCCGCAGTGAAATGTGCGGTTTCTCGTAGGTAAACATCGAATAGATTTCGTCGCAAACCAGCCAGATACCACGCTCACGGCAGAGCCCGGCGAGACTCGCTAAAGATTCACGGGCGATGATGGCGCCGGTAGGATTTCCCGGCGTGTTGATTAAAATGACCCGGGTTTTATCGCTTACCGCTGCTTTGAAATCTTTATATTGCGGTTCGAATCCATTCTCAGGAAAGGCCATAACAGTATTTAGCTTAACGTCGAGTGCTTTCAGGATGGGCCCATAACCCACATACCAGGGATCGGTAATAATAATTTCATCGCCAGCATCCAGCAGGCAACTCAAAACCGAAAACAGGGCCGAGGTTGCACCGGGAAATACCGAGACCTGGTAGGCACTACAGGGGTGGGGTGAGGTTCGCGTTTCATAATCCGCCACAGCTCGTCGCAGGCTGAGTTCACCGAGGGCGG
>JAPUFZ010000323.1 GCA_027293245.1 Gammaproteobacteria bacterium | reverse complement strand
CTAACACAGGTGCTTCAGGGGTGACACCAATCATGTGAAATAACGCCACCGAACCATACCTCGCCATCGCCGCACCCATATGCTTCATCGCGTCCGAACCGGGCTGGTACTCGACGCCTTCAATCACCGGCACCTCCCAGTAACAACCTGCGTGGCCACCGATAATTCCGCCAAGAGCACCCCAGACAGACAGAGTCCTGGGCTGGCAGGCAACGCGATAACGTTTTGTCGCCCGCCTATTTTTATCGAGGTGTAGTCCGTAACGCGGGGTACGCCCGGTGAGACCGGCTGCCAGCGCGGACGGCCCGCCCTCAAAATTGGAATAGGCACCGAGAACGCTGTTGCAGTAGATCACCACGCCGGTGTCGCCGAAGGCGAGGTGTTCGCCGCGCAGTGGTGGCATGATAGTCTGGTAATTGATACAGGTATTAGTCATCAAGATACCCATCGATTCAAACGCATCGATGGCGCGCTGTTCGAGGCTTGCCATTAAATCGGTTTGCCTGAGCCGTTTATAATGGCAAAAGTCGATACCACGGGGGTCGGTGATCATCGGTATCCGCACCCTGCCTTCACCCGACGGGCTCGCGGCCATCTGTTCGAGAAATTCGACGCCGGCCTCGCCCAGCGACTCGGTATCGGCCATGATGTGGGCCTGGGTTACCTCAACAAAATCGCCGGCGTCAAAGAAACGTCCCACTTGCAGCATGTGCTCCATCGCCCAGCGCCGGGGGGCGCCACAGTCACCTGCCAGCATGGCCTGTTCTTCTTCGTTCAGATTCATCGATGCGTTGCTAATTATCGTTTACTTGATCGAGGTATGAGTATAAGGAACAGGGCTGGTTAGTTCTACCTACTAATCAGTAACAAAAATTGTGCCCGGGCATTAATCAGAGGCTCCCTGGATATGTTTTCTTTCCCAGGAGGTTGTCCGAGCCAGGGTGGTGTAATATTGAATGCAAATATTGGGTCAAATTTGGATGTAATTTAACAGCGGGGCTTAACAGGCCATTCCGGTGCTGCTCATCTAACCAGCACGCCGCCGCATGAATGAATGAGGAGTACAGAATAATGTCGAATACCGAATTTGAATTGAATGGGCGATCCTATTCATGGCCCAAAGGCCCGGTCGTCGGTGTCTGCATTGATGGCTCCTACAGCGTCCTGTTAATGGATTTTTGACCCGGGTTTGAATTTAATCTGATGGGGACGGTTTACGATACAATCATTGTCGGCGGCGGGCTGGTTGGTGCTGCACTCGCTTGTGGTATCGCTGCGCGAGGCCGGTTGGTTGCGGTTGTCGACGGTGATGATCGTGATTTTCGGGCCTCACGCGGTAATTTTGGACTGGTCTGGGTGCAGGGCAAGGGTGCCGGGTTTCCAGCTTATGCGCGCTGGACCGCGATGGCCGCGAAGTATTGGCCTGACTTCGAGTGCGAGCTGCGGGAGACTACTGGAATCGACTTTGGGTTCAGGCAAAACGGAGGTTATGATTTTTGTCTGGATCAGGTTGAATGGGTGGCGCGCAGTGAGGAAATGAGCCTGGTGCAGCAGCATACCCGGGGAGAGTTTGAGTACGAAATGCTCGATAACACCGAACTCAAGCGGAGAATTCCACAGGTATCTGGCGATGTGTTTGGCGCGAGCTATTCGGATCACGATGGGCATGTTAATCCACTGTACCTGTTACGCGCGCTGCATCAACGAATGCAAAAGCTGGGCTGTCGCTATTATCCCAACCAGAGAGTGATCTCGACCCGGCCGAAAAATGGTAGTTTTATTGTCAAAACCAGCAGCGATCGTTACCAGGCCAAACAAATCGTATTGTGTGCGGGACTCGACAACCAGAGGCTGGCGCATGAGCTTGGCATGCATATCCCGGTGCACCCGATACGTGGACAATTGTTGATCACCGAGCGGGTCGAATCATTTTTACCCTGCGCCTCATTGCCGGTTCGCCAGACCATGGAAGGTACCTTGCAAATCGGGAATTCACATGAAAATGTGGGATTTGATGATTCGACAACGCTCGATGTGATCACCCGGCTGGCGGCGCGTGCGGTGCGAATTTTCCCGCATTTGTCAGGGGTGCGGCTGGTGCGTGCCTGGGGCGCCCTGCGGGTAATGACCCCCGATGGGGTCCCGATTTACCATCGATCAGCACACTATCCCGGCGCCTATGCCATCAGTTGCCATAGTGGTGTCACCCTCACATCGCTTCACGCCGGAGTCGTTGCCGACTGGGTTTGCGATGATGCGATCGATGCGTTGATTGCAGAGTTTTCCGCGGAGAGATTCGATGTTTCGAACACTAGCCTCAGGGTCTGAAAAAATCGAAATTTACCTGGACGGAAAGCCAGTTCCGGTACCTGCTGGAATATCGGTAGCCGCTGCGATGCTACAACTTGGCGCATTGCCAACCCGGCTAACACCGGTTAAACGATCGCCACGCGCGCCATTTTGTATGATGGGGGTTTGTTTCGAATGCCTGATCGAAATTGACGGGTTAGCCAATCAACCAGCCTGCCAGGTCGAGGTACAGTCGGGAATGCGGGTCAGGCGCCAATGCGGTGCCGGGGAATTGGCATCGTGAAGCAAACCTGCCAACTGGTGGTAATTGGCGCCGGTCCTGCGGGTATGGCTGCAGCACAAACTGCCGCAGAGCACGGCGTAGATGTCACGCTGTTCGATGATCAGGCGCAGCCGGGTGGCCAGATTTATCGTAATGTTGATACCAGCCCTCTAGCGGATACTAGCCTGCTCGGCAAAGACTATGTCTTCGGCCAACCCCTGGTACAGGCCTTTCGCCATGCTGAGCTTGACTATTACGCCTGCACTTCGGTTTGGTACCTGGATAAAGCTCGTGAAATCGGAATTTTAAAACAGGGTGTCAGTCACAAAATTTCTGCCCAGCGTGTAATCGTTGCATCAGGCGCCCAGGAACGGCCCATGCCTGTTCCCAATTGGCAGTTACCGGGGGTAATGACGGCAGGTGCAGGCCAAATATTACTCAAATCGGCCGCGATGGTACCCGATAATGGCGTGGTGCTGGCCGGTAATGGCCCGCTGATGTTGCTGCTCGCATGGCAATACCTGCGTGCGGGAGTCAATATTCATGCGATTCTCGATACCACTCCGAAAGGCAATTTATTCCGGGCATTGCGTTATTTACCTCGCGCTCTGGCTGCCGGCAATGACCTGTGGAAAGGCTTGCGAATGATGCTGTCGATCGCAACAGCGCGTGTACCTTATTACCATTGTGTAAGCGAATTGAGGGCCGAGGGCGATAACCAGCTGCAAGCGGTTAGCTTCAGCGCTGCAGGCAGGCATCATCGTATCGATACCGATTTGTTACTGTTGCACCAGGGCGTTATCCCGGGGTTGCATAGTCTGCAGGAAGCCGGCTGTAAAATTGACTGGAACGAGGCGCAGCAATGCTGGCAAACGAAGGTCGATGCCTGGGGGGAAACCTCACTAAGCGGAATATTCGTCGCAGGCGATGGTGCCGCGATAGGCGGTGCGGTCGCGGCGAGTTTGAGTGGTCAACTCACAGGTCTGCAGGTGGCTCATCAACTGGGTTTCCTCGATGCTGGCAGGCGTGATCATCTGGCCCGGCCGATAATCAAGGCGCGTGATCGGCAGCTTGCCATTCGGCCCTTCCTCGATGCCTTATATCGTGTAGCCGATGCCGGTATGATTCCACCCGATGACACCGTCGTGTGCCGCTGCGAGGAAGTCAGCGCGCGCGAAATACGCGACGTCATTGCGCTCGGATGTATCGGGCCGAACCAGGCAAAGGCATTTACTCGGTGCGGTATGGGACTATGCCAGGGGCGATTTTGTGCTGCTACCGTGGAACAGATATTTGCCCAGCAACGTGGCGAGTCAATGGCTGATGTCGGTCACACCAGCGCGCGTCCGCCTTTAAAGCCCATTACCCTGGGTCAGTTGGCAGAAACAATTTAAGCCGTATATTGCATGAACTTGAATACCCGGGCCGGCCAGGTAAATCATATCCGATCAACGAATGGTGGCCACCTCGGGCTCCTCGGAGATATCGCGCTGACGTAGATGACCGAGCCAGCGATGTTCAGCATGCCTGAACAGCTTCGAGATAATAAACACGATAATCATGTAGAAGATCATGGCCGTTATAAAACCTTCATAGGCCAGATAGTAGCGACCGTTCAGCCAACGCCCAACGCCCAGCAAATCCTGCAGGGTAACGGTACTGGCAACAACCGAGCCATGGATCATAAAGATGACCTCATTGGAATAGGCTGGCAAGGCACGTCGAAACGCACTGGGCAGGACGATCCG
>JAPUFZ010000322.1 GCA_027293245.1 Gammaproteobacteria bacterium | reverse complement strand
GCCAGTGGTTTGATCATACGGGATTTACCCTTACTCACCAGTAACTGGCGCAGCCAGGGCAGCCTGAAGCAATACCTGGCCAGGCGCGATGTCATTGCGATCGCCGATATCGATACCCGTAAGCTGACGCGGCTATTACGTGATCAGGGGGCCCAAAATGGCGCGATCATGGCTGGCGACGAATGCTCGGTCGAAAAGGCACTGGAGGCCGCTCGATCTTTTCCCGGCCTCGTGGGAATGGATTTGGCTAAAGTAGTTTCGACCCTAATTCCGTATGACTGGTCGTATTCCAGCTGGTCCCTGCAATCGGGTTATGTGCAAAAGAATAACGATTTATACCATATTGTCGCTTACGATTACGGGATCAAAAAAAATATACTCTGCATGCTGGTCGACCGCGGTGCGAGGGTAACCGTAGTGCCGGCACAGACCCCGGCGCAAGCGGTGCTGGATATGCGCCCGCAAGGTGTGTTTTTGTCGAATGGCCCCGGCGACCCGGAGCCCTGCGATTACGCGATAGAAGCGATTGCAAAAATTTTGCAGACCGGCATTCCGATATTTGGTATCTGTCTCGGCTATCAGCTACTGGCATTGGCCTGTGGTGCAAAAACCATGAAAATGAAATTTGGCCACCACGGCGCTAATCACCCGGTGCAAAACCTTGACACGGGTGAAGTGATGATCACCAGCCAGAATCATGGGTTTGCGGTCGACCAGAAGAGCCTGCCTGCAAATCTGAGGGCTACGCACAAATCTCTGTTCGATGGCAGTCTGCAGGCAGTGCAGCATAGCGAAAAGCCAGCCTTTGGTTTTCAGGGGCATCCGGAGGGGAGCCCCGGTCCGCACGATGTAGCCCACCTGTTCGACCACTTTATCGAGCTCGTCAAGGCAGCTACCGATACGGCTGTCCGCGTTGGAGAAGCTTGATGCCGCGTAGAGATGATATCAAGTCTGTTCTCATTATTGGCGCCGGGCCGATAGTGATCGGTCAGGCCTGCGAATTTGACTATTCCGGGGTGCAGGCATGCAAGGCTTTGAAGGAAGAGGGCTACAGAGTCATCTTGATCAATTCGAACCCTGCGACGATCATGACCGACCCTGAAACTGCGGATTCGGTTTATATCGAACCGATACAGTGGAAAGTAGTCGAGAAGATTATCGAAAAAGAACGACCCGATGTATTGCTGCCGACCATGGGCGGGCAGACGGCGCTCAATTGTGCGCTTGATCTCGATCGTGAGGGTGTTCTCAAGAAATACGGTGTAGAAATGATCGGCGCCAGTCGACAGGCAATCGACATGGCAGAGGACCGCGAGCAGTTCCGAACCGCCATGTCGGAGATTGGCTTGAATACACCGAAGGCATTTATTGCACATAGCCTGGAAGAGGCCTGGCAGGGTCAGGCGAAGATAGGGTTCCCGATCATCATCCGTCCATCATTTACCATGGGTGGTAGTGGCGGGGGGATTGCCTATAACAAGGAAGAGTTTGAAGATATTGTAAAACGCGGTCTTGAGTTATCGCCGACTAACGAGGTGCTGGTTGAAGTTTCAGTGCTGGGGTGGAAAGAGTACGAAATGGAGGTAGTGCGCGACAAAAAGGATAACTGTATCATTATCTGTTCGATCGAAAACCTCGACCCGATGGGCGTACATACGGGTGATTCGATAACCGTAGCACCCGCGCAGACGCTGACTGACAAGGAATATCAGATTATGCGAAATGCCTCGCTGGCGGTACTGCGCAAGATTGGTGTCGAGACCGGCGGTTCCAATGTTCAGTTTGCCATCAACCCTGCCGATGGCGAGATGATAATCATCGAAATGAACCCACGGGTTTCTCGATCGTCGGCACTGGCCTCCAAGGCCACCGGATTTCCGATTGCCAGGATAGCGGCAAAGCTCGCCGTGGGTTACACCCTGGATGAATTGAAAAATGATATTACCGGTGGATCGACGCCGGCATCCTTCGAGCCGACAATCGATTATGTAGTTACCAAAATCCCTCGCTTTACCTTCGAAAAGTTCCCCCAGGCCGACGATCGACTGTCGACGCAAATGAAATCGGTTGGCGAGGTGATGGCGATAGGTCGCAGTTTCCAGGAATCTTTCCAAAAAGCGCTACGCGGACTCGAAACTGGCGTAGACGGGCTTGACGAGATTGTCGATCAGAGCCTGAGCGAAGGCGATCTGGAAGATTTATATCGCACGGAACTGCGATTACCGGGTGCTAACCGTATCTGGTATGTCGCGGATGCTTTCAGATCGGGTTACAGTCTCGAATCAATATTCCAGCAAACTGCGATTGACCCCTGGTTTTTGGCGCAAATAGAAGACCTGGTAATCACCGAGAACGGCCTCTCGGATGTGACGGCGGATTCACTCAGTGCCGATGAACTGCGTTCGCTGAAGCGTAAGGGTTTTTCAGATCGGCGACTGGCGAAACTGTTGCATAGCAGTGAACATGAGATAGGCAACAGACGCAGGGCAATGGGAGTGCGTCCGGTTTACAAGCGCGTCGATACCTGTGCGGCGGAATTTTCCTCATCGACGGCCTATTTATACTCGAGTTACGAACAGGAGTGCGAAGCCGAGCCGAGCAGGCGGGATAAAATTATTGTCCTCGGTGGGGGACCTAACCGCATCGGCCAGGGGATAGAATTCGATTATTGTTGTGTGCACGCGGCGATGGCATTGCGCGAAGATGGCTATGAAACCATCATGATTAACTGTAATCCCGAGACCGTTTCGACCGATTATGATACTTCGGATCGACTCTATTTCGAACCACTCACCTTCGAAGACGTGCTTGAAGTCATACACCTGGAAAAGCCCAAAGGGGTGATCGTCCAGTTTGGCGGGCAGACGCCGCTGAACCTTGCGCGTGCCCTCGAAGCAGCCGGTGTGCCAATCATTGGAACCACGCCGGACTCGATAGACCTGGCTGAAGATCGAGAAAGATTTCAGCAATTGGTAAGCAGGCTCGGATTGCGGCAACCGACCAACCGTATCGCTTTCGATGTCGTTAGCTCGGCGGGCCTCGCCGAGCAGGTTGGGTTCCCGCTGGTAGTCCGACCCTCTTATGTGCTGGGTGGTCGAGCGATGGAAATCGTCTACGATCAGGAAGATTTAGCCAGGTACATGAAGCTCGCGGTAAAGGTGACGTTAGATTCGCCAATATTGCTGGACCGGTTTCTCGACGAAGCCGTCGAAGTTGATGTGGACGCTGTTTGTGATGGTGAAAATGTGTTAATAGGCGGTTTGATGGAACATATCGAGCAGGCTGGCGTGCATTCGGGGGACTCTGCCTGCTCGCTACCACCCTATACCTTATCGATGGAAATCCAGCAAAAGCTGTGCCGGCAGGTTACCGCATTGGCCAAAGGGCTGAATGTGGTTGGATTGATGAATACCCAGTTCGCGATCAAGGGCAATGACGTTTATATCCTTGAGGTTAATCCCCGTGCTTCGCGTACCGTGCCTTTCGTATCTAAAGCAACGGGTGTTGCGCTGGCTAAAGTTGCTGCACGTTGCATGGTGGGTCAATCCCTGGAACAGCAGAAACAAACCGAACAGATTATCCCGGACTTTGTATCGGTCAAGGAGTCCGTGTTCCCATTCGCCAAATTTCAGGGTGTGGATCCCATTCTCGGTCCTGAGATGAAGTCGACCGGAGAAGTAATGGGAATCGGTAAATCGTTCGCCGAGGCATTTTCCAGAGGTTTGATGGCTGCCGGAGTATCGATCCCTGAGTCCGGCACGGTTTTTCTCAGTGTTCGTGATAACGATAAGAAAGGTATCGTCGACCTCGCAGCTGATCTAAGGGCAAGAGGATTTGACCTGGTTGCTACGGGTGGCACGGCAAAAGTAATACAGGCAGCTGGTATCGATTGCCGGCAGGTCAACAAGGTAAAGGAGGGTCGGCCACATATCGTCGACATGATAAAAAATGATGAAATCGTGTTGATCGTCAATACCACCGAAGGCCGCTCGGCTATTGCGGACTCATATACTATCCGTAGAGAGGCATTAATGCATTCGGTCAGTTATACGACCACCCTCTCAGGCGGCAGGGCTACCTGCATGGCGATGTCGTACCGGGAAATCGAAGACGTTTATCGATTACAGTCATTGCATTAAAATGCAAAAAAATATAAAAAAACATTTTGATAGAATATCGGGATAAAACAGAATGAACCAGATACCGTTGACCGCCACGGGCGCGGAAAGGTTGAGAGCAGAGCTCAAAGACCTGAAATATGTCAAACGGCCGATCGTGATCGAGGCGATTGCGGTTGCCAGGGAGCATGGCGACCTGAAAGAAAATGCCGAGTATCATGCCGCCCGCGAAGAACAGGGGTTTATGGAGGGGCGCATTGCCGAGATAGAGGCTGCTTTATCGAATGCCCAGATTATCGATGTGACCAAATTATCTCAGAACGACCGCGTGGTATTTGGCTGTACAGTCGATTTGATCGATATCGAAAGCGAAGCACAGGTTAGCTATCAGATCGTAGGTGATATCGAAGCCGATATTAATGAGTGTCGCATCGCTATCAGTTCACCTATCGCACGAGCACTAATAGGTAAGGAAGAGGGTGAAGATGTCAGTGTTCAGGCGCCCGCAGGCGTGAGAGAATACGAAATAACAGCGATCCACTACCAGTAAATTTTCAATGAAATTTAAAGGGGACGCCCATTAGCCGGCCCCGGTCTATGGGTGACGACTTTATTCTTCAGGTCCTTAAGAAGATGTCACGCTCCAAAAGTAGCCAGCAATGGTTAAAGCAACATCACGATGACGCTTATGTGTTACAGGCGCGTAAGGATGGTTACCGGTCGCGGGCGGTTTACAAACTGATAGAGATTCAGCAAAGGGATCAAGTTCTGCAAGCCGGGCAATTCGTGCTCGATCTGGGCGCAGCCCCGGGCGGTTGGAGTGAATACGCCGCGCAGTTTGCCACCGACAGGGGTCGGCTCATCGCTGTCGACCTGTTACCCATGGAACCAATCGCCGGGGTTGAAATAATCCAGGGCGATTTCACCGAACCGGCAACACTCGATAAAATTCTCGAATTGGTTGACCAGCAACCAATTGACCTTGTTTTAAGCGATATGGCCCCCAATATAAGTGGCATAGAGACGGTCGACCAACCGAAATCAATCTACCTGGCGGAACTCGCTTTTGAACTGGCCAGGCAATGTTTGCATGCGAAGGGTCAATTCGTGATCAAATTGTTCCAGGGGGCGGGTTTTGAGGAATTGATTTCCGCCTTTCGGTTAAACTATGCAAGCGTCAGGCTTCGAAAACCCAAAGCCTCACGTGCGCGATCACATGAAATTTATGCGGTTTGTGTTGGTCTTAAGTAGTATCTGGGTTGTTATAGGAAATTTCAGCTAAATCAGAGTTTCCGCCTGACACCGGCCTGGTAGCACAAATATATGGTAAGAGATTGAAAATTAAAGGTAAATAAAAGACATAGTTATTTTTTGAGCTCAGAAAATTCATCGATGAATTGTTCAGAGCTTCCCAAAAATGCGCTATTATCTATCAGCAATAGCGGTAAAATGAAATTAGCTCGACCTTGAGCGAAGAGTGTGGGTATTAATTAGTGAATGATGTGGCAAAGAATTTAATATTATGGGTAGTCATTGCCGTCGTACTATTGTCGGTATTCCAGAATTTCGGCGATCGCTCCAGTAGTGGACAGACTTTGATCTATTCCGAGTTCCTGACCCAGGTAAAGCAGGGGCAGGTTAGCGAGGTTATGATTGAAGGACAGAACATCACGGGCAAGATGAGTTCTGGTACCGTGTTTACTACCTACAGCCCGGAAACCAGTAATTCAGCTTTAATCGGCGATCTGGAGCGAGCTAATGTCGCCATCATTGGTAAACCCCCTGAGCAGCCATCATTGCTTACACATATATTTGTCAGCTGGTTCCCTTTTATTGTATTAATCGGTTTGTGGATTTTCTTCATGCGCCAGATGCAGGGCGGCGGTGGTCGTGGTGCGATGTCATTTGGCAAGAGTAAGGCCCGGCTGCTGGGTGAAGATCAGATCAATATCACGTTTAATGATGTTGCCGGTATCGACGAGGCCAAGGAAGAGGTGGCTGAACTGGTTGAGTTCCTGCGCGAACCATCCAAGTTTCAGAAACTCGGCGGAAAAATCCCTCGCGGCATACTGATGGTAGGTGCGCCTGGTACTGGTAAAACCCTGTTGGCGAAAGCCATAGCGGGCGAAGCCAGCGTTCCGTTCTACACCATATCGGGTTCCGATTTTGTTGAAATGTTCGTTGGTGTCGGTGCCTCGCGAGTGCGAGATATGTTCGACCAGGCGAAGAAACATGCTCCCTGCATCATTTTTATCGACGAGATAGACGCTGTCGGCCGCCATCGTGGCGCCGGTTTGGGTGGCGGGCATGACGAACGCGAGCAGACCCTGAACCAGTTACTGGTCGAACTGGATGGTTTCGAAGGCAATGAAGGCGTTATCGTCATCGCCGCGACAAACCGTCCTGATGTTCTGGACCCAGCGCTGCTACGACCGGGTCGATTCGATCGGCAGGTAGTCGTGCCTTTACCCGACGTGCGCGGTCGCTCGAAAATATTAAAAGTCCATATGCGTAAGGTACCGGCGGCAGATAATGTCGATGAAATGGTAATCGCACGCGGTACCCCAGGTTTTTCAGGTGCGGATCTTGCCAATCTGGTCAATGAAGCCGCCCTGTTTGCCGCGCGGGCAAACAAAAAAGTAGTTTCCATGGCCGAGTTTGAGCGTGCCAAGGATAAGATCATGATGGGCGCGGAACGCAAATCAATGATCATGAAGGAATCTGAGAAAAAACTGACCGCTTACCATGAGGCCGGGCACGCCATTGTGGGTCGCCTGGTGCCGGAGCACGACCCTGTTTACAAGGTAAGCATCATCCCGCGTGGGCGCGCTTTGGGCGTGACCATGTTTTTACCCGAAGACGACCGTTATAGCTTTAGTAAACAATTTCTGGAAAGCCAGCTTTCCAGTCTGTTTGGCGGGCGCATAGCAGAGCAAATAATTTATGGTGAAGACGCGGTAACCACTGGAGCCGCAAACGATATCGAGCGCGCGACCGGCATTGCGCGCAACATGGTGACGCAGTGGGGATTGTCCGATCGTATGGGCCCGCTTACCTACGCCGAAGACGAGGGTGAAATATTTCTGGGCAAAACTATCGGTCGACAAAAAAACGTATCTGATGAAACTGCCCAGGCGATCGATTCCGAAATTCGTACGATCATCGATCGCAATTATCAGCGCGCGGTAGATTTATTGAAGGCAAACGAAGATAAATTGCATTTGATGGCTGATGCGCTGATGAAATATGAGACCATCGATGCCAAGCAGATTGATACCATTATGGAAGGCAAGGAACCCGGTCCACCTCAGGACTGGGGCGACGATGAAGACGATTCGCCTGGTAAAACCGGCAATACCTCGAGCAAATCCCAGCCTGAAGACGACCCTGATTTGCCTGATCCTGCCAAGCTCCACTAACGCATCACGACAAAGATTGCGCATCCGTTGTTTGCTCAATCATGGTTTTCCAGAAGCGATCAGGCCGAACTCAAATCATGGGGGTGATCAACACCACCCCCGATTCATTCTCGGATGGTGGCCGTTATGACAGCACCGAAGCTGCTTTCCGATACGCCCGGCAATTGATTGAAGATGGTGTTGATATTCTTGATGTGGGTGGTGAGTCTACGCGTCCCGGAAGCAGAAATGTTGACCTGGCCGAGGAACTCGGTCGCACGGTTCCTCTGATAAAAGCGATTCGAAACATTTCAAATATACCGATCTCGATCGATACCAATAAGCCCGAAGTTATGCGCCAGGCAGTCGATGCCGGGGCGAGCATAATAAATAGTATCTGGGCATTGCGACAGGGGAATTCTCTCGACACAGCTGCCGAACTCGGTGTGCCCGTGTGCTTGATGCACATGCAGGGGACACCCGAAACCATGCAGAAAAATCCCGGCTATAAAGACGTGGTGGCCGAGGTGATGGAGTTTCTCGAGCAGCGTATTGAGGCTGCGATTAGTGCCGGAATTAAACAGGGTAATATTATTATCGACCCGGGATTCGGCTTTGGTAAAACCCTGCAGCACAATCTGTTGCTATTGAAATCCTTAGCAGAATTTAAATCACTGGGGGTTCCCCTGCTGGTTGGAATGTCGAGGAAAAGCATGATCGGTATGATACTTGACAAGCCGGTTGATGCGCGTTTGTATGGCAGTATTGCGGGCGCGGTTATAGCGGCATTACTGGGAGCGGACATAGTTCGGGTACACGACGTTGCGGAAACAATCGATGCAATATCGATCGTAAATGCTATGAATGAATTGCAATCAGATTAATATAGGACTGATATGAGTCGCCGATACTTTGGAACAGACGGCATACGAGGCAAGGTAGGTGTGCTACCTATGACCGTCGAATTTGTGATGAAAATCGGCTGGGCCGCGGGCAAGGTTTTATCTCGAAAAAACCGGGGGTTTGTCATTATTGGCAAGGATACCCGTATTTCCGGTTATATGTTCGAGTCGGCGCTTGAAGCAGGACTTGCTGCTGCCGGCCTCAATGTCATGCTACTGGGACCGATGCCAACGCCGGCCGTTGCGCACCTGACGCGGGCCCAAAGAGCGTCAGCGGGTATAGTGATTAGTGCTTCGCATAACCCCTACCATGACGATGGGGTGAAATTTTTTAATGGCCTGGGCTTCAAATTAGCCGATGAAACTGAAAAAGCCATTGAAGATATGATTGATTCGCCCCTGGAAATGGTTGAATCGGTTCATATAGGCAAGGCCAGTCGAATGGATGATGCAAAAGGCCGTTACATAGAATTCTGTAAAAGTTCGATTCCGTTTAATGCCAATCTACGGGGTATGAAAATAGTGGTGGATTGCGCCCACGGTGCTACCTATCATATCGCTCCTGCGGTATTTCGTGAACTGGGCGCCGATGTCGTCGAAATAGGAACCAGTCCGGATGGATTGAATATTAATCAGGGTGTGGGCGCCACGTACCCCGAAAATATGCGATCGGTGGTATTGGAAAATTCGGCAGATATAGGTATCGCTTTCGACGGCGATGGCGATCGCCTGATAATGATGGACTCGAAGGGAAATATAAAAGACGGCGACCAGCTGCTCTATGTGATCGCAAAGAGCAAGCTCGCGGACCGCAGAAGGTCTGGTGGTGTAGTGGGTACCCTGATGACCAATCTTGGGCTGGAACATGCACTGGAAAAAGAATCAATCCCATTCGAGCGGGCCAATGTCGGCGATCGCAGTGTGATGGAAAAACTGATTGAGCACGGGTGGTATTTAGGTGGTGAAACTTCCGGTCATATTATATGCCTGGATAAAACTACCACCGGTGACGGCATCATTGCCGCACTCCAGGTACTGGACTGGCTGGTCAACAAGGGACTCAGTCTGGCTGATGCCTGTATTGGTATGGACCTCTATCCGCAAACCCTGATCAATGTGCCGGTTACCGATAAGATCGATCTGGCCGTACCGAGCATTCAGGAAGCAGTTCGTGCCGCCGAATCCGAACTCGCCGGAACAGGCAGGGTGTTATTGCGGGCATCGGGTACGGAACCCCTGATCAGGGTCATGGTTGAGGGTCAGGATGACAGCCTGGTTGATAAGTTGGCCAGTGAACTGGCGACCAGTATCTCTGAATCGATCCCGACCTGATTAGAGCCTGCTGCAGGCTTTCGCCGAACAAATTTTGTCCGACATGACAAAATATTGCATTTCTCGATTGATTTATTGTGCCGAGGTGAGTAACCTTTGCCGCCGCTTTGACGACAGCTCAATGGAGTAATTAAATGCGTCCCACGCTGATAGCAGGCAACTGGAAAATGAATGGCTCTCTACAAAGTGTCATCGAACTGGTTGAGGGTATTAAGGCAGGTGAAGCTGGTAAAGTAAAACTGGTGGTTTGCCCACCCGCAGTTTACCTGATGAAAGTCGGTGGTATGCTCGACGGGACCGACATAGCTCTGGGCGCGCAGAATGTATGCGATGCTCAAGCCGGGGCCTATACCGGGGAAATATCGGCAACCATGTTAAAAGAATGTGGCTGTGAATACGCTATTGTAGGTCATTCGGAAAGAAGGGCCCTCTACCAGGAATCGGACGAGTTGGTGGCCCATCGGTTTGCGATGGCTGTGGCCTCCGGTATTACGCCGATTCTGTGCGTCGGTGAATCGCTTGAAGAACGCGAACTGGGCGTTACCGAAGCCGTTGTCGCAAGACAGCTCGATGCAGTCATCGAGCAACAGGGAATAGCGGCATTAGTGCAAAGCGTGATCGCCTACGAACCGGTTTGGGCAATCGGCACCGGTAAGGTGGCGACACCCGAACAGGCGCAAGCGGTACATGAATTTATCCGGCATAAACTTGCGGCGCTTGACCAGCAGGTGGCCGAAAGGATTCAGATTTTATATGGTGGCAGTATGAATGCCACGAATGCGGGTGATTTGTTATCCAAACCCGACATAGACGGTGGTTTAATCGGTGGGGCTTCGTTGAAAGCAGTCGATTTTCTCGCCATTGGCCAATCCGTGTAGGAATTCAAATGGAAAATATAACCAGTATTTTGACAATTGTGCAGGTGCTTCTGTCTATTTCATTGATCGCGCTGATATTAATGCAACACGGCAAGGGTGCCGATGCCGGCGCAGCTTTTGGCAGCGGCGCCTCGGCCTCGGTATTTGGTGCTCGTGGTTCCGGAAACTTTCTCAGCAAGACAACCGGAATTCTTGCGACCCTGTTTTTTATCGTCTGTTTATCACTGGCCTACGTGACCAGTAACCGGCAGGTACCAGACAGTATTATGCAAAGCGTAACCACAATAGAGACTGAACAGGCGATGCCAGTGGTTACCGAGAGCACGGATTTGCCACCTGCCGGGGGAACAACAGATGCGGCAACGGAATCAGACCTGCCCCCGGCTAACTAGAATAACTCTAATCAAGTCTGGGAGTTCAATAGACTATTGCCGACGTGGTGGAATTGGTAGACACGCTATCTTGAGGGGGTAGTGGCGAAAGCTGTGCCGGTTCGACTCCGGCCGTCGGCACCATTTATGACTGGATTTCAGGTGCAAATGCCAAAACCGGTTTCGAACTGGTAAAACGGGTTGAAATTCCGCTGTCTGTGCCCGATTGGGTATCGTCAAATGAGTTTCCTTGACACGATATTCGCACCACCATAGACTGGCCCCAAACTATGTGAAAGTACGTCCTCAGAGGCATTATTCATAACATGTTAGGTAACTACCTGCCGATCTTAATTTTTATATTCGTAACCCTGGCGATGGGTTCGGTGTTTATCATTCTGGGAAAAATTCTGGGGCCGTCGAGACCCGACGCTGAAAAAAACTCTCCTTACGAATGTGGCTTCGAGGCGTTCGAAGACAGCCGCATGAAATTTGACGTTCGCTACTACCTGGTGGCTATCCTTTTTATTATTTTCGACCTGGAAATTGCTTTCATGTTTCCCTGGGCCATCGTGCTCGATCAAATTGGCACCTTTGGACTGCTGGCTATGGCATTATTTCTCGGTGTGCTGGTGATCGGTTTTATCTTCGAATGGAAGAGGGGGGCGCTCGAATGGGAATAGAAGGTGTATTCGAACAGGGTTTCATGACCACCTCGGCGGACAAGTTAATCAACTGGGCGCGCACCGGATCGATGTGGCCGATGACTTTTGGCCTCGCCTGTTGCGCAGTCGAAATGATGCAGGCGGGTGCTTCCCGATACGATCTTGATCGCTTCGGTATTATTTTTCGCGGCAGTCCACGGCAATCCGATGTCATGATTGTCGCTGGTACCCTGGTCAACAAGATGGCCCCGGCATTAAGAAAAGTCTACGATCAGATGGCTGAGCCTCGCTGGGTTATCTCGATGGGCTCCTGTGCCAATGGGGGCGGATACTATCACTATTCTTATGCGGTAGTCCGGGGTTGTGATCGCGTGGTACCGGTGGATATCTATGTGCCTGGTTGTCCGCCTACCGCGGAAGCACTGCTGTACGGAATCATTCAGTTGCAGGCTAAAATAAAGCGCACTAACACCATAGCCCGCTAGCATGTCGAATTCTCAACAGAAATTGGCTGACTCACTGCGCGGTCATTTCGGTGAAAGACTGGGCTCGGTTAATGTCGCCTGGAGAGAGGTAAGTGCCGAGATATCTGCCGAAAACCTGATCGAAGTGGCTACCGAGTTACGCGACAACAGTGATTTTAAATTTAATCAACTGATCGATATCGCTGGTATCGACTATTCCCAGTTCGGACAGGCGGAATGGCAGACTAACGATGCCAGCCGGGAGGGCTTTGGCCGCGGCGTCAATGCCACTGGCACCACCGGTCGATTGCAGTTTGGCGATGAACTCGAGTCCGCGGTGGAACCGGGCAGGCGTTTTGCCGTTGCCTATCATTTATTGTCCTACAGTCATAACAGGCGTATGCGCCTGAAAGTCTACGCAGCGGACGATAGCTTCCCGGTAGTGCCAACTGTCACCGGTGTCTGGACTGTGGCTAACTGGTATGAACGAGAAGCTTTCGACCTGTTTGGTATTCTATTTTCCGACCATCCTGATTTGCGTCGTATTTTGACCGACTATGGTTTTGTCGGGCATCCGTTCCGTAAGGATTTCCCACTCATCGGTAATGTCGAGATGCGTTATGATCCGGTAAAGGAACGTGTTGTCTACGAACCGGTAACGATTGAGCCGCGCGTGCTGGTACCCAAAGTCATCAGAGATGATAATCGCTATATCCTGGATGCACAGGATGAGGCAAACGGCGATGCCTGAAATAAGGAACTATACGCTTAATTTTGGTCCACAACATCCGGCCGCGCATGGGGTCCTGCGGCTGGTGCTGGAGATGGATGGCGAGGTCATCGTACGCGCCGACCCGCATATTGGCCTGTTGCATCGGGGTACCGAGAAACTGGCGGAAACCAAACCCTATAATCAGAATATTGGTTACATGGATCGACTCGATTACGTGTCGATGATGTGCAATGAGCACGCCTACGTGATGGCGATCGAGAAATTACTCGCGCTCGAAATCCCCGAGCGAGCCAAATACATTCGCGTCATGTTTGACGAGATTACCCGCATCCTCAATCACCTGATGTGGATAGGCACGCACGCCCTCGACGTCGGTGCAATGACGATGTTCCTGTATGCGTTTCGCGAACGCGAAGACCTGATGGACCTCTACGAAGCGGTTTCCGGCACTCGCATGCATGCGACTTACTATCGGCCGGGCGGTGTCGCACGCGATCTGCCCGATGCCATGCCACAATACCAGGAAAACCGCTGGCGCAGTAAAAAACAGGCGGGCCGGCTGAATGAAAATAGACAGGGAAGCCTGCTCGATTTCACTGAAGATTTTACCCGCCGGTTTCCCGGCTATGTCGATGAGTACGAGACCCTGTTGACCGATAACCGCATCTGGAAGCAGCGTACCGTGGGCATTGGTGTGGTTTCCGAAGAGCGCGCCTTTGCGCTCGGCTTCACCGGCCCGATGCTGAGAGGCTCAGGTGTTGAATGGGATTTGCGTAAGAAACAGCCCTACGAAGTTTACCATCGCATGGACTTCGATATCCCCGTCGGAACCAATGGCGATTGTTACGATCGCTACCTGGTACGGGTCGAGGAAATGCGTCAGTCGAACAGCATT
>JAPUFZ010000321.1 GCA_027293245.1 Gammaproteobacteria bacterium | reverse complement strand
ATCGCGGGCACGTCGATGGCGTACTGGATAGCTTTGCGCAGATTTGGATCCGCCAACTTTTCATTTTCGATATTCATGCCTACCCAGACATAAAACAATGAAGGGTATTCCTCCAACGTGGAGTTTGCCGGTGGGGATGCTTTGAGTCTGGCAACCGAAGCCAATGGCACGCGGGTGTAGTCGATATCGCCGGCCTCGTAGGTAATTAGCGCCGAGTTTTCGTCGTCGATGGGCAGAATATGTATCTCATCGAATTCTGCCGAACCCCCGAACCAGTTCGGGTTACGCACCAGGATAGTCTTTTGTTTTGGTTGCCATTCCTGGTGCAGGTACGGTCCGGATCCGCACGGCGTGGTGGTGCCGATCTTGCCGCCAGCCTGTTCCCAGGCCTTGTGGCTGACGATGTTACCGACGATATAGGGTAATGCGATATTCCAGGCCGGCTGAAAGGCTTTGGTAAATTCTATAGAACCGTCATATTTACCCCGGGAAATAATGTGCTTAAGTGTTCCCCAATCCGGCCTGTTGGGTGATTTAAGTTCTTCATCGAGGAATCGCTCGAATGAAAAATTGACGTCTTCTACAGTCATTTCGCCGAAGCCACCGGAAAACATGATGCCCCGCTTGAGCTTAAAATCAATCTTTGTCTTACTCACCTGCTTTATCGATTCAGCCGCATCGAGTTGGTAACCCCATTTACGACCAGGCTGGTACTGGATCAGTTTGCTGTAGATGCAACTCTGAATCTCCTCGTCGGTCACACCTTGTGAAAATGCCGGATCGAGGCTGCGCATATCGGCGTAGCTACGTACTTTGAGTATTTTTTTACCGTCGGCAAAAATGATTTCACTCATCCCTCCGCTTGCCGTGGCCAGACCCAGGGCGCCGGATGTTTGCAAAAACCGACGCCGGCTGATGGCCGATGATGGTTTATCTCCTATCTTGTTTATCAATACTATCTCCTTCAGGAATTCGGGCCATTTTTCAGTGGTTTTAAATGAATGTAATATTGCAGCCTTCTAACCATAACTTGAAGTAAATGAGTTTATCTCAGAACTTTGCATTGGTAGGATACAATTGACGCTAGATTAGACCAGGGAAAGTTACAGTGCAATTTCGAATCTGCGAAATTGCGTTTCAGTTGCGATTGAGTCAATCTTATGTCTGTAGTAGATAATCAGTAGGTGAACAATGCCAGCAAACATCGCAATCGGTGGTTTCCAGCATGAAACCAACACATTCGCACCGCATAAAGCAAGCTTCGAGGAATTCGTGAAAGCCGATGGCTGGCCTGGTTTGACCCAGGGTGATATGCTTTATCCGGTGATGGCGGGGCGGAATCTTCCGTTATCGGGGTTTATCGATGCTGCGAGGCAAAGCGGTCACCGACTGTATCCCATGTTGTGGTGTGCGGCTGGACCCAGCAGTTACGTAACAAATGAGGCCTTCGAGCGCGTAGCCGATATGTTTAGCCAGTATTTGCGATCTTTAGATGATCTGGACGCGGTATACCTCGATTTGCACGGTGCAATGGTGGTCGAGGATTTTGAAGACGGCGAGGGTGAGTTGTTAAGTAGGGTTAGAGAAATCATCGGCCCCGATATGCCGCTCATAGTTAGCCTTGATTTACACGCCAATGTCACCACGGCGATGGTCGAACAGGCGACAGCGATAGCAATTTACCGTACCTATCCACATCTCGATATGGCAGAAACAGGTAGTCGGGCAAGCGAGTTAATGGATGTAGCGCTGACCGGGAAACCACTATCCGGCGGTATGCGTAAGATACCCTTCCTGTTTCCGCTGACGTCTCAATGCACTGATTTTGAACCCTGTAAATCGATTTACGCGGCAGTTTCCAATGTTGCTGCGAACGAATCAGAATTGTTGATTGCAGAATTTGCCACCGGCTTCCCACCAGCTGATATTGCTGAATGCGGCGCCGCCGTTGTGGTCTACGGTACTGAGCAAGAGGTGGTCGATGAGACCCTGGATCGCCTGTTTAGGCAAGTGATGGATGCCGAACCACGTTTTGTGAATGAGTTACTATCACCTGATGAAGCGGTGCAAAAGGCGATGTCAGTGTCAGCCGGCAAGCCGGTGGTGTTGGCAGACGCGCAGGATAATCCCGGTGCAGGCGGCACATCGGATACTACCGGTGTACTCGAAGCACTGATTCGAAATGGCGCCAAAGCAGCAACACTCGCGGTGATGTACGACCCGGAAGTCGCGGGGCATGCCCATGAAGCAGGCGTGGGTGCCCAGATCGAGGTTGCGCTGGGTGCGAAATCAGGATTCGAAGGTGTTTTCCCCTATAAAGGCCGCTTCGAGGTCGAGGCGCTCGGTGATGGTCATTTTGATTTCACCGGGGAAATGTATAAGGGCTCGGTGGCCGAACTCGGCCCAATGGCATTGCTTCGAGTGCTCGAACCGGGTTGTGATGTGCGCATCATCGTTGGTAGCGAACGAGGACAATGCCTTGATCTGGCTATTATTCGCCACCTGGGTATCGAACCGACTGAACAATCGATACTGGTGGTAAAAAGCACAGTTCACTTTCGTGCAGACTTCGATCCGATTGCAGCCGAAACCCTGGTGGTCGCAGCGCCCGGCGCGCATCCCTGCCAGTTGGTTGATTTGCCATATAAAAATTTACGCCGGGGCGTTAGACTCGAGCCAATGGGGCCCGAGCATCAAGGGCCTACTCAAATATGAAAATCCTTCGCGTCGCTCAAATTACCGATATACACCTGCTGGCCGAGAATGGCTCAATGCTCCATGGAGTCGATACAGCGGTCACCCTGGGCGAGGTCACCTGCGCTATCAAGAAACTTTTCCCCGTTCCCGACTTGATTATTGTGACTGGAGATTTGGCCGACGACGGCTCTAGAGAGACCTATAAGAGATTGCGTAAAATCTTGTCGGCGACCAATCTACCCGTGTATGTGTTGGCCGGGAATCACGATGATATCGGTGAAATGCACGAATCATTGGTCGGCGGCAACATTCACTTTAAAAGCATGCTTATATTAAATGGATGGGCCTTCATGTTTATTAACTCGAAGGTAGATGGGGAGTCATTCGGTTTGATAGACCCGCATGAGCAGTCACAGCTGGAGAACAACCTGAATAGCGTTGATAACTTGCCGGTATTATTAGCTTTGCATCATTCACCGATTGAAATTTGTTCCTCTGCGGATTGCCAGCTGAAAAACGCCAGTGACTTTACTCATTTACTTGAACGATTTCCTGGCATTAAGGGGGTTATTGGCGGTCATACGCATACTGCTGCGGAGAAAAGGAATCCGGGTCATATTCAATACATTTCGCCGTCCAGTTTTGCCCAGATTTTACATGACCAGCCTGAAGACTTGAGTGCGGATGGAGGCTTCTGGAGTTCGCATCGGTTAAAGCGCGCGTCGCATGGTTTTCGGGTGCTGGACTTACGGCCCGATGGGCGAATTAGTTCAGAAGTACATTGGCCTGGGGCCGATTAAGTATCAGCCCGCCATAACACCGGAAACCAGTCTTCACGCATAGGATCACCCGTCTGCATTCCATGGTCGGTGTAGGGTGGCGATGTTTCCCCTGGCCGCTCACAATAACGCACATCATCCCCCATCCAGCGCGAGGAAAAGGCGCGGCGTTTTGATTTAATCTCGGCATTGCCGGTGCCATGCAGGGTGCGAAAATCAAACACGATCGCATCGCCGGGTTCCAGTGACCAGGCGGCGATGTCGTAGTCTTCGGGCCGTGCGTTTATATCCGGCACAGCTTGCATGTTCGGGTCTAGTGTACTGTCCTTGAAGTCAGTCCCATCCAGAAAAACCCTGGGGTAGAAAAGCTTATCCCAGCGATGCGAACCTTTAACAACGCGCACGGCGACATCGGCCGCGGCCTCATCGAGTGATACTTAAATACTGGCGGTCTGCGAGCCATCTACGCAGTAATAGGGCAGGTCTTGATGCCAGGGTGTTGCGTGTTGTGTGCCCGGCGTTTTCATAAATGCATGGTCGTGGAAGAATTGAGCAGTTCTGCTACGCATAAATTGTCCC
>JAPUFZ010000320.1 GCA_027293245.1 Gammaproteobacteria bacterium | reverse complement strand
TCACCCGGCCTGAACAACGGGCGATTAAGCCCCGGTGATGAAACCTCCAGATCATACGCCTGCCGAATGGGTTCTTCCACATCCAGAATAGCGCTTATCTGGTGACTAATCGTGGCACAATCTTCGACACCGATACCATCTTCATGGTCGATATATACGCGCAGTGTTCCGTGCTCCACACTACCCTGAAATTCGACCCCAACGAGTTCGTAACCCATCGATTGAATTACCGGTTCAAATAATTCCGTCAAATCCCGCACTGTTAAAAATCCTGCAAAAAGCAATAAAAAAGGCCCATAAGGGCCTCTTAATCTGACTACTGACTTCTTTCCTGAACTCAACTAAATCTGGTATCGGCGGCTGGATTAAACCGGGCGCCTGGCCCAACGACCTTCGCCAGTTTATACAAGCCGAGCTCGATACCCTTCTTTCGGGATTATAACCCATAAAACCCTAAATATCTCGGATCCTGAACCTGAGCAAAGTTGGTAGCGGGGGACTGGATTTAACGGGGGCGCCCAGCCCAACGACCTTCGCCCGGTTAAATAAGCTGAGCCCGATACCTTATTGTCGGGCTCATAACCCGAAATAACAATTAATCTTCGAATCCTGAACCTGACCAAAGTTGGTAGCGGGGGCAGGATTTGAACCTACGACCTTCGGGTTATGAGCCCGACGAGCTACCAAACTGCTCCACCCCGCATCAGGAGCGCGGAATGATAGCTATGTTGATAGAATTTTACAAGATGTAATTAATGCTTTAGATGAGGCTGGCCAGCCAGCCGATGCTGACTACTAATACAATTAATTGTTTAGCTAAATGCCAGTACGCAATAGGCCATCAGGCCAGATGGGAAGATACCCAGGCCTAACAAACTCAGGCCGTTAGCACTGAGCAGAATTTTGACATCGAGCGCCTGCTTGATGGTAACTTCCCGGTCAAGTGGTTTGTCGAAGTACATGACCCTGACTATGCGTAGGTAATAAAACAGACCGATTACCGAGAACAACACTGCGACTACCGCGAGCCAGACCAAGTCAATCTGCACAACTGACTGCAGCACACTTAACTTGGCATAAAACCCAACCGTTGGTGGAAGCCCTGCCATCGAAAACATCGCAATCGCCAGTAAGTCCGCATAACAGTCATTGGAATCATTCAGACCTGACAAGTCTGAAATATTTTCCGCCTCGGCACCCCGGCGATTGAGTAGTATCAACACGCCAAATGCTACCGATGCCGTAATTGCATAGGTAAGCGTGTAAAACATCGCCGAGGCATAACCCGTGGCGGTGCCGGAGAGGATGCCAAGCAGGATAAAACCGACGTGGGATATCGTCGAATAAGCCAGCATACGTTTGAAGTTGGTTTGTGCGATGGCGATGATATTGCCAATCACCATCGAGGCCACCGCTAGCACAATCAACATCTGCGACCAGTCGGCATACAGATCACCAAGGCCATCGACGAGCAAGCGCATGGCCATCGCGAATCCGGCTATTTTAGGCGCCGTGCCGATAAACAGGGTGACCGATGTTGGCGATCCCTGGTAAACATCGGGTAACCACATATGAAAAGGCACTGCGCCCATCTTGAATGACAGCCCAACGACGATAAAGGTCATGGCAAAGGCGAGTGGTATCGGATTTTCACTCATTTTATCGTTTACTACCTGTGCGAATTGATCGATATTCAGAGTTCCGGTGACACCGTAAAAAATCGATATCCCGTAGAGCAGTAATCCCGAGGCCATGGCCCCCAGCACGAAATATTTCATCGCCGCTTCTGACGCGGCAAGCGATTTCCGATTGAAAGCGATCATCGCGTAGAGCGAGAGTGACAACAGTTCCAGCCCCAGGTAAATCAACAGGAAGCTATGTGCCGAAATCATGATCATCATGCCCAGGACCGCGAACAGCCCGAGCACGTAATACTCGCCCTTGTAAATGTCGTGATCGGTTAGATAGTCGCGCGAATAGACAAATACCAGGATAGTGATGACACAGATCGCCAGTTTCAGCGTGACCGCCATTTGATCAAGAAGGAAGGACCCGCCAAAGCTGGAGATGCTGTCGACCGGGGCCACGGCGATAATCGTGAGTGCGGTTAACACCAGGGTCGCGACCGCCAAAAACAGGCTATAGCCTCGTTTCTCCTGAGGCAAAAACAGGTCGACTACCAGTACCAGACAGGTCATCACCAACATGACTATTTCAGGTAATGCCGGTATTAAATTGGGTTGCACGAATTCTGTCATGAGATTCTTATAACTTCGATGTGGCGATGTGATTTAACAGGTTTTCAATCGTCGGATGCATGACCTTGACCAACGGGTCCGGCCACAGGCCTAGCGCCAGCACTGCGATCGCCAGTATCGACAGAAATAGGAATTCCCGTCTATTAATATCAGTTAGCGCCCGCACATTGTCGTTCGCGATTTCACCGAAAATAACACGCTTTATCATCCACAGGGTATAGGCCGCACCCAGGATCAATGTCGTTGCGGCGAGGAATGCGATCCAAAAGCTGGCCTTGAAACTGGCCAATATCACCATGAACTCGCCGACAAATCCCGAGGTTCCAGGCAAGCCGGCATTGGCCATCGCAAAAAACACCATGAAGGCGGCAAAAACCGGCATGGTATTAACCACACCGCCGTAATCCGCTATTTGACGACTGTGCATGCGGTCGTACACGACGCCGACGCAGAGGAACATGGCGCCCGATATAAAGCCATGCGAAATCATTTGCACCATCCCTCCTTCGAGTGCCAGGACTGAGCCCTGGGCATCGTTGTCACCATCCATGATGCGAAATACAACGAAGAATCCAAGCGTGACAAAACCCATGTGCGCAATCGACGAGTAGGCAATCAACTTTTTCATGTCCTGTTGCACCAGCGCAACAAAACCGATGTACACCACTGCGGTTAACGACATGGTAATGATCAACCAGTCGAGTTCGGCACTGGCATCGGGTGTGATCGGCAGGCTGAAACGCAAGAACCCATAACCGCCCATTTTCAACATGATTGCAGCCAGGATTACCGAACCTCCGGTCGGTGCTTCGACGTGTGCGTCCGGCAACCAGGTGTGCACCGGCCACATCGGCACCTTGACCGCAAAAGCCACCAGAAAAGCAAGAAATATCAATATCTGTTCGGTCAGCGTGAGGCGCAGATGATGAAAGTCGAAGATAGCGAAACTACCACTCTGAGTGTACAAATAAATCAATGCCACCAGCAATAAAACCGAACCGATGAAGGTATAGAGGAAGAACTTAAAGGTTGCATAAATTCGATTCGCGCCACCCCAGATATCGATGACCAGGAACATCGGAATCAACATTGACTCGAAAAAGATATAAAACAATATGGCATCGAGCGACGAAAAGGTGCCGATCATGAAACCTTCCATGATCAGGAATGCGGCCATGTATTGCGATACCCGGTACTCTATTATATCCCAGGCTGATATCACGACGATCACAGTCATAAAAGATGTCAGCAAAATCAACGGCATCGAAATTCCATCGACACCGACAAAATACTCGATATTAAATGCGTCGATCCAGCTATGCCGCTCGACAAATTGCATCAAATGAGTATCGGTATTGAATTGCGTATAGAGCGGCAGCGTCAGCAAGAAAGTCACAATAGAGAACAATAATGCAATCTTGCGCGCACCCGAAGGGTCCCTGTCACCGGCGAGCAATACCAGAATGCCACCGATAATCGGTGTCCAGATTAGCACGCTTAGCAATGGCCATTCAGAGTACATAGTTTACCTTATTAATAACAGGTTTAGCCCAACACGGCCCAACCGAGCAATAGAATCAGGCCCAATATCATCGTAAATGCATAATGATTGAGGTAACCGGTCTGCACCTGACGCACTATTCCGGAAAACCAGCCTACCAGTTTAGCGCTGCCATTAACTAGCAGGCCATCGATCAACAGTGCGTCTCCCAGGCGCCACAATACCTGCCCTATTCCTCGACTACCGCCGGCAAAAAATATTTCATTAAAACGATCGAAGTAGTATTTCTGATCGAGCAGCCTGTATAGAAAACTAAATTTTTGTTTCGCCGTTTCCGCGATAGATGGATTTTTCAGGTAGATGTACCAGGCCGAAAATACGCCGGCCGTGGCCAGGTAAAGCGGCAGGCCGCTAAAACCGTGCGCGACAAATCTAGCCGGACCATGGAAGGTTTCGGCCACAGCCGCCATCGCGCCGTGCGATTCAAGTATTGTTATCGCATCTCTTGCACCACTGGTAAAGTAACCGCCAAACAGCACGGATTCGATCGTTATCCAGCCGATAATCACTGATGGAATAGCCAGCAGTATCAGGGGCACGGTTACCACCGGTCGAGTTTCATGCAGGTGTTCACGGGTATGCGCATCCATCCGCTCCTCTCCATGAAACACCAGGAAGAACAATCTGAACGAATAAAACGCGGTAATAAATACACCGACCAGGACCATGATATAAGCGTATCCGGCGCCGGGTATGTCGGCGTTATGGGTCGCCTCGATGATCGCGTCCTTGGAAAAGAACCCGGCGAAACCGGGGAACCCTATCAATGACAACGAGCCTATCAGGAATACCCAGTAGGTAATTGGCATGTATTTTTTCAAGCCGCCCATCTTGCGGATATCCTGCTCATGATGCATGGCGATGATCACCGAGCCCGCGGCAAGGAATAACAGGGCCTTGAAAAATGCGTGCGTCATCAAGTGGAATATGGCTGCCGAATAAGCCGAGGCGCCGAGCGCCACCGTCATATAACCAAGCTGCGACAGCGTCGAATAGGCGATGACACGCTTTATATCGTTTTGAACTATGCCGATCAGACCCATGAAAAAGGCGGTCGTGGCGCCGATTACAAGCACCACTGACAACGCGGTTTCCGACAATTCGAACAGAGGTGACATGCGCGCCACCATGAAAATACCGGCTGTCACCATGGTCGCAGCGTGGATTAAAGCCGATATCGGCGTTGGGCCTTCCATCGAATCGGGTAACCAGACATGCAACGGTACCTGGGCCGATTTACCCATGGCGCCAACGAACAATAAGATACAGGCGAGTGAAATGACCGACCAGTCGAGACCGGGAATCACCTGTATCGTCGCGGTCACCATTGCATCGGCCCGATCAAAGACTTCGTAATAGTCCAGTGAACCGGTGTAACCCAGAATCACGGCTATACCGAGCAGGAATCCAAAGTCACCGACACGGTTAACCAGGAATGCTTTCAAATTGGCGTAGATTGCGGTTTCGCGTTTAAACCAGAATCCGATCAATAAATAGGAGATCAGACCGACTGCTTCCCAGCCAAAGAACAGCTGTAGAAAATTGTTCGACATCACCAGCATCAACATCGAAAAGGTAAACAGCGCTATATAACTGAAAAAACGCTGATAACCATCGTCATCTTCCATGTAGCCGATGGTGTAGATGTGTACCATCAGTGAAACGCTGCTCACCACGACCATCATCAGCGCGGTCAGACTGTCGATCAGAAAGCCAATTTCGAAGCGAATGCCATCACTAATCATCCAGGTATAAACCGACTGGTTGTAAATAGCGGCACCATCTATTACTACGTCTTTTAATACAATCAGCGATAGCAGGGTGGAAATGCCGACACCGGATATAGCGACCAGATGCGATCCGACCCGGCCAATCTGCTTACCGAAAAAACCGGCAACAATGGCACCGAACAGCGATGCAAGCGGGATAGCCAGGTAAACGGATTCCATATTCATCCCCTTAACTCGCTAATATCATCGATGTTAATCGAACGCTTGTTGCGGAACAGCACAACCAGTATTGCCAGGCCGATGGCTGCTTCAGCAGCCGCGACGGTCAAAATGAAGAACACGAATACCTGTCCCGCGAGATCATCCAGATAGTGGGAAAATGCAATGAAATTCAGGTTTACCGCAAGCAGCATCAACTCGATTGACATCAATAAAATAATGACGTTTTTCCGGTTAATCACGATTCCGGCAATACTGATGCTAAACATAATTGCCGCGAGTATCAGGTAGTGACTCAATCCTATGGTCATGATTCTTCGCCACTGGAGGGCATTTTTACGATGCGCAATCGATCAGCTTTTTGCACCTTCATCTGGTCCGAAGGATTCTGGTACCTGGTTTGTGGACGTTTGCGCATGGTGAGTGATATTGCTGCGATAATAGCCACCAGTAAAATCACTGCGGCGACCTCGAAGGCAAACACATAATCGGTATAGAGGACACCACCCAGAGCCTTGGTATTGCTGTAATCAGCAGCCCTGGGTGCCGGTTTTACCATTACCTCGAGAGAGAATATATCGCTGGTGACTACGCTCCACATCAGTGCCAGCATAATCACGGCAACAACAATACCCAGCGGCAATACACGACTAAATCCCTCCCGCATACGGGCAATATTGATATCCAGCATCATCACCACAAACAGGAACAACACCATCACCGCGCCTACATAAACCAGCACCAGGGTGATAGCGAGAAACTCGGCTTCGAGGGTCATCCAGATAGCCGCACTAGCGAAAAATGTCAGCACCAGGAACAAGGCTGCAAGAATCGGATTTCTTACCGTCACTACCACGGTGGCCGTGGTCACGCTGAGGACCGCGAAAAAATAAAAAACGATTGCTTCTATCATTTTTGGTAATTACCGATAAGGTGCATCAGCAGAACGGTCCGCTGCCAGTTGCGTTTCGTAGCTATCGCCAATTTCGAGCAACTTTTCTTTAGTCATAATGTTTTCACCACGATTTTCGAAGTGATACTCGAATATACTGGTTTCGACAATCGCGTCGACCGGGCAGGCCTCCTCGCAAAATCCACAGTAAATACACTTGAACAGGTCGATATCGTAACGCGTGGTCCGGCGCGTACCATCTGCGCGCTGTTCTGATTCAATCGTAATCGCCAGTGCCGGACAAACCGCTTCGCACAGCTTGCAGGCGATGCAGCGCTCTTCACCATTGGCATAGCGGCGCAATGCGTGCAAACCTCGAAATCTCGGGCTGATCGGAGTTTTCTGTTCGGGATACTGCACGGTAAACTTTCTACGAAAAAAATACCGACCGGTCACATTTAAACCCTTGAATAACTCGAGGAAGAGAAAACTTTTAAGATAGAATTTTATCGTTGCATACATTTTATTACACCGACCAGGGACCGACTTCAAAATAGACCGCAACACCTTCCAGAAACAGGCAGGCAATGGTAACCGGGAGCAATACCTTCCAGCCCAGACGCATAATCTGGTCGTAACGATAACGTGGAAAAGTTGCCCGAAACCAGAGGAACAGGAACATGAAGAATGCGGTTTTGAGAAATAGCCAACCGATGCTGTCTTCTATAACACCAGGGAATGGACTCAGCCAGCCACCGAAGAACATGAGCGCCGCCAGCATTGAAATCAGGATCATATTGGCGTATTCGGCAAGGAAAAAAACAGCGAAGGTCATACCCGAATATTCGACATGAAATCCAGCGACAATTTCAGACTCGCCTTCCGCAACATCAAAGGGCGCGCGATTGGTTTCGGCGACACCTGAAATCAGGTATACCACAAACAGGGGAAGCAATGGGAACACTAACCAGTTGCTCCATCCGCCGGCCTGTATCGCAACTATCTCACCGAGATTAAGACTGCCGGCAGCCATCAATACCCCTACCAGTGCGAATCCCATGGCAATCTCGTA
>JAPUFZ010000032.1 GCA_027293245.1 Gammaproteobacteria bacterium | reverse complement strand
CAGACTGCTATCATCATGCCGGCCTCCGAAGAGATCGAGGAAGCCGAGGCAATAGCAGATGAGGAGGATTCGACTGCGGTCATGGCCCCGGCTGTAGTAGCCGAAGTTTTGGTAAAAGAATCTGCAGCCGAAGAGGCTCCCGCAGAGGCTCCCGCGGTTGAAGAGCAGGACGATACCTTAAATGAGGTCGATGTTTATCTGGCCTATGGTCTTTATGATAACGCCGAGGATTTGTTAATCCAGAGCCTCGAGGCTAGTCCGACTCGAGCCGATTACCGGTCGAAGCTACTGGATACTTACTTTGCTACCAAGAACGTCAGCGAATTTGTCAAACAGGCAGAAGCCTTGAAGGGCATGGGTGATGCGGCTAATCGCCATTGGGATCGGGTCCAGGTCATGGGCTATGAACTGGCACCAGATAATGCGCTTTTCTCCGGCGCTAAGGATAGTAGCCTGAGTGCCTCGGATCTTGGTATAGCCAAACCTGAAGCTGCAGACTTTGACCTTGGGCCAGGTGATGAAGAAGAGACCACGTTTGGAGAAACCGATTTCCTTTTAGGTGAAGAATCGGACGATCTCATCGATACCGAAAGTTTTGTTGAAACAGTGGCGCGCGAAGATGATTCTGTCGCGGCAACCCAGGTAATTAAAATTCCTGTTGAATCAGATGATAAAACTCCTGAAGGATCAGTCGACGATTTAAGTGATCTCGAGTTTGCCCTGGATGGCGACGATGAAGAGGTCGCCGAAGGCGATGCCGCAGAAAGCGATGGAATGAAGTTCGAATTGCCAGACATTACGGACATGGGTGACGATGATTCCGCGGTGGATTCGGACGACCTGTCAATGGATTTCGACATCGATGAGGCCTTGTCACTCGACGATGACGAACCAGAGTTAGAAGCAGTCAGTGTTGCGGATGACGAGGAAGTTCAGGCTACTGTAATAATTAAACCGGGTGCGGATCTTGATGCCGTTATTCCGGAAGATATATCCGAAACCCAGTTCGAATTTGACACCGATGATGAGGATATTTCAGATATTGATACGGGTAGCGAGGATATTTCAGACAGCGCTGCTATTAATCTTGGCCTTGATGATACATCCGACATTAGCGATGAAATCATCATGGATCCTGAAGATGATACGGATTTCAGCGATATCGATCTGGGTATGGACGATATAGCGGTGGACGACGATGAAATTGACGGCGAAGCCGATGGCGACGACTTTTTGCTCGACCTCGACAGCAAGCCTGCCAAGACCGATACCTTTGCGCCAGGTGATTTTGATGACCCTGAAGAAATCATACCCTCTGAAACCGATATAGAAGGCGTCAACATCGATGATATCGATGATTTGGTATTGCCAGATGACGTAGACGAAGTCTCAACAAAACTAGACCTCGCGCGCGCTTTTATCGACATGGGTGATTCTGAAGGGGCTCGCAGTAGTCTCGACGAAGTTCTCAAGGAAGGTAATGAAGAGCAAAAAGCAGAGGCAGAGGACTTGATTAAACAGATGTAAAGGGATTACCCTGTCAATCCGTTTAATTTCGCAGTTCATAAAATAATCCTGATTTTTCATCAGCCTGATATCAATTGGTCCCGGTTACGTTGATGGCAGACTATCGAGCAGTTTTCCATTGACTAAATTTGCTACTGGCATCGAGTACTCGGGTACCGCCTACAGTGGTTGGCAAAGGCAAAAACACGCCCCATCGATTCAACAGCATGTTGAAGATGCCATTGGATATGTGGCTGATCATCGGGTCCAACTGGTTTGCGCAGGTAGAACTGATGCCGGTGTCCATGCCTTAGAGCAGGTTGCGCATTTCGAAACGACTGCGCAACGTGACGAACGTGCTTGGTTATTAGGTTCCAATAGCCGACTGCCTGGTGATATCCGAATTAAATGGGTACTGGCGGTAAATGATAGTTTCCATGCCCGATTTAGCGCCATTGCGCGGAGCTATCGATATATAATACTAAACAGCCCGGTAGCGAGTGCCCTGTTGCATGACAGGGCTAGCTGGGAATACAGACCGCTGAATCACCAAACGATGCACGAAGCCGCGCAAGTTCTGCTTGGCGAGCACGATTTTAGTGCCTTCCGGGCGGCTGGCTGTCAGGCGAAATCGGCTTCTCGTTGCATTCAAAATATAGAACTGCAACGGCAGGATGACCTGATATACCTGGATATCAAGGCCAATGCTTTCCTCTACCATATGGTCCGAAACATAGCTGGCAGTTTGATGGCTGTTGGCAGGGGCGAGCGCTCAATTGAATGGTTCTCGAGTGTATTCTCGAGCAAGGATCGTAATATGGCGGAGGTGACCGCTCCAGCAACTGGCCTGTATTTTCTACGCGCGCATTATCCCGATCAAATTAAATTTCCGAACCAGGCTAAAAAACCCGTATTATTCTAGTAATGAATCATCGAACTCGAATTAAAATATGCGGTATTACCCGGCTTGAGGATGCGCTACAGGTCGCGAGCCTCGGGGGCGATGCGATTGGTCTCGTGTTTCACGCCGGCAGCCCGCGTGCAGTCGATATCGAAACTGCGGTAGCAATTCGAGAGGCGATGCCGCCTTTTGTTACTGTTACAGCGCTGTTGATGAATGAAGATCCGCAATGGATTGACCAGGTGGTGCAGGCAGTGCGGCCCGATTGTCTTCAATTTCATGGTGAAGAGCGAGCCGACTTTTGTCGGCGCTGGGCGAGACCATTTATAAAAGCAATTCCGATGGCTAGTGTCACGGACGTAAATGCCTATGCCCGGCAATACAGCGCTGCGCAGGGTTTCTTAATGGATAGCAATGTTGCTGGACGTCAGGGCGGTTCAGGTGATACATTTGACTGGTCGAAAATCCCTTCAGCTTTCGACTTTCCGCTGGTGCTAGCCGGTGGGCTGAATCCATCGAATGTATCGGCTGCAATCGCCCGGGTCAATCCCTGGGCAGTTGATGTTAGTAGTGGTGTTGAGAAATCAAGGGGCGTCAAAGATGCAAACTTGATCAACCAGTTTTTCGACGCGGTTGGAAGATAGCGCCGGTGGAGTAGCAGGTGATAGGAGATCTTTAATGAACTCGAATAGTGAGAATGTGGCATGAGTTGGTTCGAAAGTTTATTACCCTCGAAGATACGTACATCGGGGATAACTGACAAAAAGAACGTGCCCGAAGGGTTATGGGCGAAGTGTGATAACTGCGATGCCATTATCTACCGTGCTGAACTCGAGCGTAATCAGGAGGTCTGCACCAAGTGTGATCACCACATGCGTATCGGCGCAAGGCGTCGACTGGAGCTATTTCTCGATGAAGATGATCGGCTGGAGATCGCCGGCAATATCGAGTCAGTGGATATTCTTAAATTCAGAGACGATAAGAAGTATAAAGACAGACTCAATCAGGCGCAAAAACGGACCGGAGAAAAAGACGCGCTGATCGTCATGCAGGGCAAGGTCATGGGTGTAAATATGGTGGCCGCCGCCTTCGAATTTAAATTCATGGGTGGTTCGATGGGATCGGTAGTTGGCGAAAAGTTTGTTCGAGCAGTGAACACCAGTATCGAACATAATATTCCGCTAATTTGTTTCACCGCGAGTGGTGGCGCGCGTATGCAGGAAGCCCTGTTTTCATTGTTACAGATGGCCAAAACCAGCGCGGCACTCACGCGACTGTCAAAAAGAAACCTTCCATATATCTGTGTTCTAACCGATCCGACTATGGGAGGAGTTTCGGCCAGTTTAGCGATGTTGGGTGATATTCATATCGCCGAGCCCAATGCACTGATTGGCTTTGCAGGACCGCGAGTCATCGAACAAACAGTACGTGAAACGTTACCGGAAGGTTTTCAGCGTAGTGAATTCCTGCTCGAACATGGCGCCATTGATATGATAGTGGACCGACGTGTGTTACGCGAAAAAATCAGTTCGCTTTGTACCATGATGATGGGACAGGCGCCCCCGTAACTGTAAATACATTCAATGAGTTACAAATTTATTCCGCAATCCAGTAAACAGGATTAACCGGCAGCTATTAGTTTAAAATTCAAAATGCGCTTTCAATCCCTGAACCAGTGGCTGGATTGGCAGATGCTGCTGCATGTTAAATCAATTGACCTTGGTCTCGAACGTGTATCGGAAGTAGCGCAACGTCTTGGCATAGAATCCATCGCTAAACAGGTTATTATCGTGGCCGGTACCAATGGTAAGGGTTCGACCGTCGCCTGTTACGAAAACTGGTTATCGCGTGCCGGGTTCTCAGTTGCCAGCTACACCTCACCTCATTTGCTAGACTATAACGAGCGCATCAAGCTGGATACCGAACCGGTTTGTGATGAACGGTTATGTCAGGCTTTTGAAGCTGTCGACCAGGTGCGGCAGGATACAGCTCTAACCTATTTTGAGTTTGGTACTCTGGCCGCGTTCTGGCTGATGCAGAATCACGCGCCCGATTATGCAATCCTCGAAGTAGGGTTGGGTGGTCGGCTCGATGCAGTCAATATTATCGATGCCGACCTGGTACATTTAACCAGCATTGGTATTGATCATCAGGGGTGGCTGGGCGATAGCCGTGAGGAAATTGGCTTTGAAAAAGCCGGCGTTTTAAGAAAAAAGGTTGCGGTTGTCTGCAACGATATCCAGCCACCGCAATCGGTGCTGGATGAAATCGAACGACTGGATTGCCAGAGTCTGCAGTTTCAACGGGATTTTAGCATTCAGGAATCGGAACAATCCGGTAGCTATGACTGGCTAGGGCAGGGTCTTGAATTTAGATTGACGCCACCCTTGCCCGGACAGCATCAGCTTCAAAACCTGGCTGGCGTGGTAGCTGGGCTCAGCCTTTTATTGCCATTGAATCAATATGAACCGCAGGCAGTGGCGGACTATTTCGCTGGTACACAACTGGCTGGTCGTTTTCAGCGACTACAAACGACCTTGCCAGCGCAGGTTTATGTCGATGTGGGTCACAATCAGGATGCTGCCAGTGCAATCGCTGCAAACCTGTCGGCGATCAAGTCCCCGGGACAGCGAGTCGTCGTATTACTGGGTATGCTCGAAGATAAGGCGAGCGAGCAGTATGTCTCTGAATTTGAAAATATTGTCGATAGCTGGTGGTTGTTGTCACTCGATTGTGATCGAGGACTCACTGCAGATCAGCTTGAACAACGTATAAGCCATCGAGTCACCGTGCAGCAGAAGTTTCTGAGTGCTGGAAATGCTGTCGATGCCGCGCTGTCATCTTTGTCCAATCAGGATATAATATTGGTTACCGGGTCCTTTGCTACGGTCGAATTTTTCCTACGGGCACTGTCGAAAATAGATTCATTGTGTAATAGCACTTAAACCATAAACATCGATTTAAAAAAGTACTGACGTGGATCAAAATACCAAACAACGCCTGGTAGGAATAGCTGTCATTTTTGCACTGGCTGTGATATTCCTGCCGATGATACTGGATGGCTCTGGTGTTCGAGATAAAACCCTGGAGGTGGTTATACCACCGCAGCCGGTGAGCAAGCTTAACCCCGAGTTCGATGCGAAAATCATAGAGCTGCACAGCAAGGTCGAAGAGCTGCCGGATTTAGAGCCGCAGACAGCCGATGAGTCTTCCACTGGTGCTAGCAATCGGATAACACGCAGTGAAAGTCAGGAATCGAATCAGACCACGGTTGCACAAAAAACAGATCGAGTTGCTGCTGATGAATCGGTTCCGAAGGTTGAAACTTCTCAGGTGGGTGGTGATACCTGGGTCCTGCAGGTAGCCAGTTTCAAGGACAAGCCAAACGCATTAATTCAGCGAGACAAGTTGAGGAAGTCAAATATCTCCGCGGTGTTTGTCGAACAGTTCTACCTTGACGAGCAGGTTATTTATCGAGTGCGGTTGGGGCCATTTTTAAACCGTGACACGGCAAAGATTGCCCTCAACAAGATCAAAGCCAAGTACGATTTAGATGGTTTAATCATGAAGTACGAAAAATAAGTCACGCTCAAATCAAGTCGTACATTATCAAATATGCATCATCTAAAAGATACCGATAAAGCAGGTTTAGCCATTCAGCTCTGGCGGGTGGGCACATGAATTGGGTCGACCTGATTATTGTCGTCATCATTGTGATATCGGCGCTGATCAGCCTGGTCCGGGGATTTGTTAAGGAGTCGATTTCTCTGGCGAGCTGGGTTGTTGCCGGGTTTATCGCGCTACGCTATTTTACCGCGCTCGCCGATCTGCTCGAACCCTATATTGAATCGCCTACTATTCGTAGCGGTACCGGCTTTGCAATCTTGTTTGTCTGTAGCCTGATCGTCGGCGCAGTTATCAATTTCATGGCGAGCCAGCTGGTGTCGAAAACCGGCCTTTCTGGCACTGATAAGAGTCTTGGTGTAGTGTTTGGCGCCGCGCGTGGAATAATTATCGTGATAATGCTGGTATTGCTCGCGGGATTGACGCCTATGCCCTCCGAATCCTGGTGGAAGGAGTCAACTATGGTTGAATATTTCGCTAGTATGGCCGGCTGGATTAAGGACATACTACCGGACGATGTGGCGAGCAGATTTTCGGTATAATTTCAGAAATCTGATCTAAGGAGCCTCTGATCAATTCATGAATGAACGTGTTGTGCCCAAAATGACCACTTTCTGCGTTGTGAAACTTAGCAATAGCCATGCTAAAGCTGGCCCCATAAGCGCAGCGAGTGGTTTGGGTCTTACTTGCGTTCCACGCCTTGAACCTGGCCATTTTGAATCACAACCCGATTCACCCAGAATTATTCAGAGGCTCCCTAAAGAACCCTTACTGAATATCACAACCGGATAACTTGAGAAGCTACAATCATGTGTGGAATTATTGGAATCGTTAGCCATCAGCAGGTAGCGCAGGTTATTTATGATGGTTTACTGGTGCTCCAGCACAGGGGGCAGGACTCCGCTGGCATAGTGGTTTGCGACGGTAACAAGTTGAATTTGCGCAAGGGTAATGGGCAGGTCAGCGATGTATTTCATACCCGTCATATGCTCAGTCTGGTTGGTAATATGGGCATAGGTCACGTGCGTTATCCGACTGCCGGTTGCTCTTCCTCGGCAGAGGCGCAACCGTTTTACGTCAATTCACCCTACGGCATTACGCTTGCACATAATGGTAATCTGACCAATGTCGACGAGTTGAAGCGAGGCTTGTATCAATCGGATTTACGCCATATCAACACCGAGTCGGATTCTGAAGTGTTGCTAAACGTGCTCGCCCATGAATTGCAAAATTCCGGCACGCTTAACCTGACCACTGAAGAAATCTTTACCGCGGTGAGTGAAACCCATGCGCGTCTCGAGGGTGCTTATGCGGTGGTCGCAATGCTCACCGGCAAGGGTATTCTCGGATTTCGAGATCCCTGCGGCATACGCCCTGTAGTATACGGTAAGCGTGAAACCGGCAAGGGTACCGAATACATGATAGCCTCTGAAAGTGTGGCATTGCAGGTGTCGGGCTTTGACCTGGTGGCTGATCTGAAACCAGGTGAAGCCGTATTTATCGATATCGACGGCGACATTCACTTAAAGCAATGTGCCCGGGTGAACTCACTCCACCCCTGTATTTTTGAATACGTCTATCTGGCCAGACCCGATTCAATCATCGATGATATCTATGTTTATAAAGCGCGTCTGCGTATGGGTGTGAAACTGAGTCGTAAAATCCTACGTCAAATACCGCAACACGATATCGATGTGGTGATACCGATTCCGGATACTAGCAGGCCCTCGGCGATTGAGCTGGCTTACCACCTCGGGGTAAAGTACCGCGAAGGCTTCATCAAAAACCGGTATATCGGTCGGACCTTTATCATGCCGGGTCAGAAAATGCGCAAAGCCTCGGTGCGCAGAAAACTTAATCCGATAGGTATCGAGTTCAAAGGCAAAAACGTTCTGCTGGTAGATGATTCGATTGTACGCGGTACCACCTGCCAGCAGATCATACAAATGGCACGCGATGCGGGGGCCAACAAGGTATATTTTGCCTCTGCTGCACCCCCGGTCCGGTATCCCAATGTTTATGGCATCGATATGCCGGCAGCGGAAGAATTGATAGCCCACGATAGAAGTGAGTCGGAAATCGCAGAAATAATAGGCGCCGACTGGTTAGTCTATCAGGACCTGGACGATTTAATCGACGCCGTGCAAAAAGGAAATCGCGCGATTACTGAATTTGACTGTTCATGTTTTAACGGTGAGTATGTGACTCAAACCATCGATAAAGATTATCTGGATCGAATTCGTAATATGCGAAATGATTCAGCGAAAGATACAGGTGATGAATCGCTCAACGTTGTCGGTATGGACCTGCACAATAATATCTGATGTTGTGGCAAGACCTAAGGCAGATATTCTCCAGCAAATTGCCTGGCTACTCGGCGATTGCCGACCAGCGCCCTTTCATTTACATTGACTCACGCAAGCAGCGCCTGCACTGGATTGATATAGACGAGTCGGAGAATAAGTCCTTTCCAGTTTCGACATCCGCAAATGGGCTTGGTAATCGACTGGACAGCAACAAAACCCCGATCGGAATCCACCGTGTAAAACAAAAAATTGGCGGTGGCCAGCCCCAGGGTATGATATTCGAGGCGCGCGAACCAACTGGCCGTATCACTAAAAAAATCGATAATCGAGACCAGGATGAAATTACTTCACGGATTTTGTGGCTGGATGGATTAGAACCCGGGTTTAACAAAGACGGGGTATACGACAGCTTCTCGCGCTACATCTATATTCATGGGAGCTCGGATGAAAAGCGCATCGGTCAGGCCGTATCACATGGATGTATTCGGATGAAAAATGCGGATGTGATTGTATTATTCGATGGTGTTCTGGTTAATGATTTGGTGCTTATCCAATAAATACCGGTTGATCTGCGCTCAGGAGTCCCGCCCTGGTTTAATCGGCGATGCCGACTCAAACACTGGCCAAACGAAAAATAATCTGCAGAAATCAGTCGATCGATTCTTGACATAGTGAATACATAGCCTTAATGTTTCGCCCCAGCGCTAATTTGTTTCTCGGCTTGCAGGCGCACGCAGTCCTATTCCGACAGGGTTGTATTATAAAATTGCTAAAGAGGGTGATCGCAATTTCTTAGCATATTCCAATCCCCCTCCCGAGTTTTTCTGGGAGAAAAATCGTGACAGAAACATCCTACCATTTCGACACGCTGGCGGTGCGCGCCGGCCATCGACGTACGCCCGAAAATGAACACGCCGAACCTATTTTCGCCACCTCGAGTTTTGTGTTCGATAACGCCGCGCAGGCTGCCGCCCGGTTCAGTGGTGACGAGCCTGGAAATATATACGCACGCTTCACCAATCCAACGGTGCAAATATTTGAGCGGCGACTGGCTGCGCTCGAAGGGGGCGAAAGTTGTGTGGCCACAGCCTCCGGTATGGCAGCAATTACGGCAATTTGTATCGGCTTTCTCAGTGCCGGGGATCACCTGGTTTCATCGCGTTCGATTTTTGGTACAACGACGGTATTGTTCGATAAATATCTGACTCGTTTTGGAATCGAGACCAGCTTTGTCGATTTAACTGATCTGGAATCCTGGAAGGCGGCGATCCGGCCTAATACGCGCCTGTTATTTGTCGAGACACCATCCAATCCACTTACCGAGGTAGCCGATATAACCGAGCTTGCCGATCTTGCCCATGCCCATGATTGCCTGCTCGTAGTTGATAACTGTTTTTGTACCCCGGCCCTGCAAAAACCCCTGCAGTTAGGCGCCGACCTGATTGTGCACTCGGCCACAAAATACCTGGATGGACAGGGCAGGATAGTGGGTGGCGCCGTGGTCGGAGACCAGCAGCGTGTCGGTGAAGAAATTTTTGGGGTGATTCGATCAACCGGCCCGACGATGAGTCCATTCAATGCATGGGTGGCATTGAAGGGGCTCGAAACCCTGTCCTTGCGTATGAAGGCACATTCCGACAATGCACTCGCGTTGGCAAACTATCTTTCGAATCATTCGCAGATTGAGAGGGTCTATTATCCTGGCTTGTCTTCGCATCCCCAATACGAACTGGCCAAAAAGCAGCAAAGCGGGTTTGGTGGTGTGCTTTCTTTTGTTGTCAGGGGAGGAAGAGAAAAAGCCTGGAGCGTCATCGACAATACCAGCATGTTGTCAATCACTGCAAATCTGGGCGATGTAAAATCTACCATCACGCACCCGGCGACGACGACTCACGCTAGAATAAGCGATGAACAAAAAGTACAAACCGGGATCGCTGAAGGTCTGATTCGAGTGGCCGTCGGTCTGGAGTCCATCGAAGATATTATTGCTGATTTAACCCAGGGTCTGGATGCCTGATCCGTATTTGAGGGTGCCGTAAAACTAAGGATCCGGCGTCACCCTCAAGTCGTGCAGTTCGAACCCGGACGCGATCGACCAGCTAAGATAACTCGGCTCTGGATTCCAGTCACCGAGTACGTATCGTGTAGCCGATCCTTTGTAGCGGTGAACCGCCGGTCTGTGAGTATGGCCGTGTATTATTACCTCGGCCTGATGTTGTTCGAAAAAGGAATCCACCGTTTGGCGGTTAACGTCCATGATTTCATCAGGCTTGTCATACATGGCCGCCTTGCTGTCGGCGCGCATTCCTGCAGCTATGTCCTGGCGCTCGGCCAGAGGTTTTTGCAGAAAATGCGATTGCCAGACCGGGTTTCGTACCTGCGCGCGAAAAGCCTGGTAGTCATGATCGTCGGTACAGAGGACGTCACCGTGCAATAACAGGACCTGCTGACTGCCAAGAGTCAGGTTTGCGGGCTCGGTAATAATTTCGAATCCGGCCTGCTTTGCCAGCGCATCACCGACCAGAAAATCACGATTTCCAGCGAGGAAATAAATATTTGTATTGTGTGACAGTTGCTTCAGGGTGGTGATCATGTCACGCAGACCCAATGCCGGGTCGTCATCACCAGGCCAGACTTCAAACAGGTCACCCAAAATATATAAAAAGCGAGCAGCCGGTGCCCGGTTAACCAGAAAGTCGATTAGATTCTTCGATATCTCAGGCCTGGACCTGTCCAGATGACAGTCTGAAATAAACAGATATTCATCGGTCATTCAGGCATTGCTCAGAGTCGACTGGCTCTGGTCATGGTGATGGTTTCTACCGGAACGTCCTGGTGCCCTCCACTGTTAGCAGTTTGTACCCCGGCGATAGCATCCACTACGTCCATACCGTCGATGACCCTGCCGAATACTGCATAACCCCAGCCCTGCGTGGATTCGCTGCTAAAGTTCAGGAACGCATTGTCATTGTGATTGATGAAAAATTGAGAAGTGGCCGAATGAGGGTCACCGGTACGCGCCATCGCCAGGGTGCCACGGTCATTTTTCAAACCGTTGTTGGCCTCATTTTGAATGGCAGCTCGCTTGTTCGGTTTATCCTGCATGTCGGCAGTAAGACCACCGCCCTGAACCATGAATTTGGGTATCACTCGATGAAAGATAGTGTCGACGAAGTAACCGTCATCGACATAAGCGAGAAAATTGGCACTGGTATTGGGTGCGTTTTGCATATCCAGTTCAATAGTAAATTTACCCATTGTCGTTTCCAATAGCACTTGAGGGTTTTGGTCGGTTTCGTCGTTCATCGATTGGGCACCTTTAATTGTGGGAAATAAAACCAGAGACAGAATCGCTATCAGTACGATTGCCAAACCAGGTAGAGTATTTTTCATTAGCGGACCGGCGGTTAAGCGATACGCGGATTCTACTGATTTGTTGCTGTAGATGGAAGACGATCTAACCGGGCGAGGGCTATCAAGTCAACAAAATGAAATTCAGCCAGAAAAAATCGGTTGGTTGATATTTAAGAGTTTCCCTTGTGATGTCAATATCTTAAACTCTACGTCTTTTGTTTACCGACCGGTTTAAACTGCCAATAACCCGCCTATGCTGACCATTTACAACAGTCTCACCAATCGCAAGCAAGCTTTCAAACCTATTGTCCCCGGTGAGGTGCTCATGTATGTCTGCGGCATGACGGTATACGACTATTGCCATATTGGTCATGCGCGCATGTTGGTGGTATTCGATATGGTTTACCGTTATTTATGTCACCTCGGTTACCGCGTTACATACGTGCGTAATATTACCGATATCGACGACAAGATTATCAACCGCGCGAACGCGAACAACGAGGATTTTCTCGCCCTCACGCAACGTTTCACCGTTGCCATGTACGAAGATATCGATCCATTGGGGGTGTTACGCCCGGACCAGGAACCACGCGCGACTGACTACATCGAATCGATTCTAGCGATAGTCGAGGGGCTTATCGAACAAGGTTTTGCCTACCAGGCCGACAATGGTGACGTTTATTTCGAAGTTGCCAGGTTTGCTAACTATGGAAAACTATCCGGCAAGAAGACTGAAGAGTTGCGACCCGGTGAACGCGTCGAAATAGATCCCAACAAGCATGCTCCGGGTGATTTTGTACTATGGAAGTCGGCCAAACCGGGCGAGCCTAGCTGGCCTTCGGCCTATGGCGATGGCCGACCCGGTTGGCATATAGAATGTTCGGCCATGTCGATGCAGGTGCTCGGTAATCACTTCGATATTCACGGTGGCGGTCAGGATTTGCAGTTTCCGCACCATGAAAATGAACTGGCGCAAAGCGAATGTTACACCGGCGAAACCTTCGTTAATTACTGGATGCATAACGGCCACGTCAAGGTTAATGAAGAAAAGATGTCGAAGTCACTGGGTAATTTTTTTACCCTGCGTGAAGTCATGAAGGATTATAAAGCCGAAGAAATTCGTTATTTTATCCTCAGCAGCCATTACCGTAGCCAGTTAAATTATTCCGAAGCGCAACTTAACAATGCCCGCAGTGCATTGCAGCGTCTTTATGGTGCTTTGCTGGATACCCAAAGCGTGGGCCTGCCGCAAAATACCGATTATGCGAACCGATTCGAAGCGGCAATGAATGACGACTTTAATACCGTTAATGCAATGGCGGTTTTATTTGATCTGGCCAGAGAGATTAATCGGGCCAAAAGCGATGACCCGGATGCAGTCGATGCTCTGGCCAGTCTATTGAGATACCTGGGTGGTATTATTGGTTTACTCGAAAAGGATGCCGGAAATTTTCTGAAGTTGAAGCCGGGCCCGGGCGACGGCCTTGCCGACGATAAAATTGAGGCCATGATTCAACAACGTCTGGATGCCAGGAAAAATAAGGACTGGAAGCAGGCTGACCGGATTCGCGACAAACTTGGCGCAGGCGGCATAGCTATCGAAGATGGGCCTGAGGGTACGCGCTGGCGTCGGCCCTGAATGACAGACTTTTAGACTGGAGCACAGTCGGCAGATTATTTACAAAATCATCAATGTTCAATTGACGATTATTTTTGATCGGCGTATTATTTCGCGCCTCGCTTATCGTGCCGTGTTTGGTGCGACAGGCAGATTTCGGGGTGTAGCGCAGCCTGGTAGCGCAACTGCTTTGGGAGCAGTGGGTCGGGAGTTCGAATCTCTCCACCCCGACCAGTTTTTAAAGGTCGGTGCGAAAAATCTGAGCCTGTAGTCT
>JAPUFZ010000319.1 GCA_027293245.1 Gammaproteobacteria bacterium | reverse complement strand
CATTGGTGTACCTGGACTCGACCATACAAAACGGGACCATCAAGTACTCTTCCTACCGCCCGAAGTCGACCGACCGCGCCGGAAGATTTTACTTTGACAATGTTGGCAGCGGAGAGCATAAAATATCGGTTTTCGCCGATGGTTTCGACAAGCGGGAAATCATCCATCGCTTCGAATCCCAAACCGACGAAATACATATCACTTTGGAGTCCTCCCAGCCCTTGCTCAACTAGGTTTTATCGGGTCTGTAAAATTTGGAGTCTGATATCTACCAGCCGGTTGCCTGCTGTACACCTTTACCGAGTTCGGCGGGGGATCTGATGGTGAGGACACCGGCTTTTTCGAGTGCTGCAAATTTCTCTGCAGCAGTACCCTTGCCACCGGCGATGATGGCGCCCGCATGCCCCATGCGTTTACCCTTGGGTGCGGTTACCCCGGCGACGTAGGAGGCCACCGGCTTGCTGACATTGCTTTGAATAAATTCTGCCGCTTCTTCCTCGGCGGTGCCGCCGATTTCGCCGACCATCAAAATCGCCTCGGTAGCGGGATCTGCTTCGAACAGGGCCAGCGCATCGATAAAATTGGTACCCGGAATGGGGTCGCCGCCGATGCCGATACAGGTGCTTTGTCCATAGTTAAGGTCAGAAGTTTGCTTGACGCACTCGTAAGTGAGTGTTCCCGAACGTGAGACCACGCCGACCTTGCCCGCCATGTGAATCGAGCCCGGCATGATGCCAATCTTGCATTCATCGGGAGTGATAATGCCCGGGCAGTTCGGCCCTATTAACCGGGCGCCACTTTGTTCAACCGCTATCTTGGCCTCCAGCATATCGAGGGTTGGAATACCCTCGGTGATACAGACGATTAAACCGATACCGGATTCTGCAGCCTCGATGATCGAATCTTTACAAAATGCCGCGGGCACGTAGATTACCGTTGCATCGGCTGCGGTTGCGCGCACGGCATCGCGGACCGTATTGAAAACCGGCAGATCGAGGTGAGTTTGTCCCCCCTTTCCGGGTGTTACGCCGCCCACCATCTGGGTACCGTAGGCAATCGCCTGCGTACAATGAAAGGTTCCCTGTTTTCCGGTAAAACCCTGGCAGATGACCCTGGTGTTCTTATCGATCAGTACGCTCATTTTGACTCTCCGACTGCAGCTACAATTTTCTTCGCGGCTTCACCCAGGTCCTGGGCCGTGATCAGGTTCAGATCGCTTTTATTCAATAAATCGCTACCTTCGGCGGCTTTGGTGCCCTCGAGTCGCACGACAATCGGTACAGAAACATTTATCTCAGCGACTGCAGCAATAATACCCTCGGCGATTAAGTCGCAACGCACGATGCCACCAAATATATTGACCAGAATACCCTTTACCTTGTCGTCCGACAAAATAATCTTCAACGCCTCGGCGACCCGTTCTTTGGTTGCGCCGCCGCCAACATCGAGAAAGTTAGCCGGGTCCCCACCGTTGAGTTTAATGATGTCCATGGTCGCCATGGCCAGACCTGCGCCATTGACCATGCAACCGATTTCACCATCGAGTGCGACATAGCTCAGGTCCCAATCGGCGGCCCGATTTTCGCGCTCGTCTTCCTGGGTTTTATCGCGCATTTCAGTTAGATCAGGGTGCCGAAATAATGCATTACTATCAATGTTAATTTTGCCGTCGAGACACAACAGGTCACCACTAGTGGTAACCACCAGGGGATTAACTTCGACCAGGGCCAGGTCTTTTTCGACTACCAGCTTGCCAAGCCCGGTGAGTAATTTAGTAAACTGCTTGATTTGATCACCACTTAAGCCCAGACCAAAGGCCAGTTCCCGACACTGATAGGGCATTACGCCCAGCAGCGGATTGATCGTGGCCTTGAGAATTTTCTCGGGCGTTTCCTGTGCTACTTTTTCGATTTCAACACCGCCCTCGGTCGAGGCCATAATCACAATGCGGCGTATGGAGCGATCCAGTACTACGCCCAGATACAACTCAGTGGCGATATCGCAGGTTTCTTCAACCAGGATACGATTGATCGGTTGCCCGTTAGCGTCGGTTTGAAAAGTAACCAGGTTGGTACCGAGCATGGTTTCAGCGAATTCACCTGCCGCTTCGGCGCTCTCGACAATTTTTACCCCACCGGCTTTGCCGCGCCCACCGGCGTGGACCTGTGCCTTGACGATACACTGGTTCCCATTCAGGGATTTGGCCACATCCTCCGCTTCACTGGCAGAAAAGGCGACCTTGCCATTCGGCACCGGGAGGCCGTAGGAACGGAAAAGATCTTTCGCTTGATATTCGTGTAGGTTCATCAGGCTTCTCTGTTATTAGTTATATGTGTGACCGCATGGTAACAAAAAGGAATAAACACTTCACCGCGATTAAACCTGGTATCCGCGCGGCAACCAGATTTCCCGCCTGTAGAGATAAAATATTCTGCCAGGTTATGCGGTTTCTTCAGGCGCCATCGGGTTGATAACTGTTGGTCAGGGTGCCAATACCTTCGATTTCTACATCGACTACCGTGTTGGGTTTCATCGTCTTAACCCCGAGTGAGGTCCCGCAGGCAATCACATCACCGGGTTCGAGTGTCATGTCGCCTGAAATAAGGCTAACCAGGTCCAGGGGTGAGAATATCATGTCGGAAACCGGATAGTTCTGGCGTTCTTCACCATTTACGCGGGTGCGCACCGTGAGTGAATCGGGGTCATCAAGCTGTGAAATACAGGGGCCTATAATGCCGAAGCCATCGAAGCTCTTGGCGCGAGTCCATTGCGGAAATGCGTCGTATTTGAACAATAAATGAATTGCCGTTACGTCATTGATGCAGGTATAGCCAAATATGTAATCGGCAATATTTTCGCGACTGAGCCTTTTGCAGGATTTACCGATAACCACGCCTAGGTCACCTTCGTAAATTAGCCGCCCATCGTAGCCATCTGGATGCATGATTTCAGCACCATGCCCGGAGACGCAACTCGCAGGTTTGATAAAGTAGAAGGGGAATTCGGGTAAATCCAGATCTTGTGCTTGCGCCAATTGGTGAAAATTG
>JAPUFZ010000318.1 GCA_027293245.1 Gammaproteobacteria bacterium | reverse complement strand
GGTAGTCACTCCGAGGAAGGAAAAATATTGCTTGAACAGGCGCAAGCTCTCGACAGCCAGATGATAGTGATGGGGGCCTACGGTCATTCACGCATCCGTGAACTAATGCTCGGTGGAACCACCCGGTATGTACTGGAACACACTAGCTTGCCGGTATTGTTTTCGCACTAGTGGTCTGTCAAGCCAGGTATTGTTAAACCACTGCTATTTCAAGTTCGCCGATAACGTCGATACCGGCGGTAATGTGGTCACCTGGCTTAATCGGACCGACTCCATCGGGAGTTCCAGTATAAATGAGGTCGCCGGGTGCCACCTGGTAGAGCTTCGACAAATGGGAAATACCTTCCTGAACATTCCAGATCTGCAAATTCAGGTCGCTGTCCTGGCGGATTTCGCCATTCACGGCTAACCAGATTCGGCCAGAACCCGGGTGACCTATTTCACTAGCGGGACGAATGGGTGAGATCGGTGCTGAATGATCGAAACCCTTCGCTGAATCCCAGGGTCTACCATCCTTTTTGGCCTGGCTTTGCAGATCTCGTCGTGTCATATCGATGCCAAGGCCATAGCCATAAACATGATCAAGCGCATTTTCGACAGGGATATCGACGCCGCCTTTTGCAATCGCTACAACGAGTTCGATTTCGAAATGAACGTTTTCTGTCTGCGGTGGATATGGAAATTCGCCACCTGACGCCAGCAATGCATCGACTGGTTTTTGAAAGTAGAAAGGTGGCTTGCGATCGTCATGTCCCATTTCTTTTCTGTGAGCCAGGTAATTTCTACCGATGCAATAGATACGGCGAACCGGGAATCGATCATCCGTGCCAGTCACTTCGACCGAGGCAATCGGCGGCGCAGGTATGACAAAATTCATCGGCAATCAGAGTCCTGTTAGATATTGTTAAACACCGTCAACAATTGACATTTCGCGGTCGAAGGCCTTGTTGGCAAATTTTATCGCCTGTTGATAGTCGGGATCCTGATAACAGGCGACAGCCTGCTGGTAGGTGGGAAACTGGATGATCAACACACGAGGAAAATCGGGACCTTCGGGCGTTTCAAATTTGGCGCGTGTAATTACCTTGGCCTGATATTGGACCGCCAACGGAGACCAGAGCTTCTGGTATACCTCAAGCGCATCCTGATCTTTGATTTCACCCGCACGAACCATCCAGTAGGCTGCCATTATTCCCTCACAATTAAGTAATATTCAGGTTTCGAAGCTATACTTGTGGTATTCGAAGATATACTTGTCAATTATTTAAACTGGATTGAATTGACGCTTTCGGAGATGAAAGCCACTTTTTCAAATTCAGTCGGTGAAGCAATAGTATCACAGCGAATACTGCATAAATACCGGGTTCCAGATAGTCTGCCTTCACCAGCCAGAGATAATGTAAAACACCCAGTACCAGGATCAGATAAGTCAGCTTATGTAGTTTTTTCCAGCGCTTTCCAAGCTTTTTTAACATCGCATTATTCGAAGTGACAGCCAGCGGAATCAGTAACATCAAAGCGCTAAACCCGAGTGTGATGTACGGTCTCTCGACTACATCCTCGAACATATCGGTGAAGTCCAATGCATGATCGAAAATAAACCAGATCGAGAAATGACAACAGGCATAAAAAAACACATATAGACCCAGCATTCGTCGAAATCGCAGTAATCCGGTTAGCCCAAACCACTGCCTCAGAGGTGATATAGAAAGTGTGATCAACAAATAGCGTAGCGTCCAGTCGCCGGTAAAGAAGGTAATGGTTTCTATCGGGTTTGCACCCAGATCACCATAAAACGCCCGCCAGACCAGGCTCGACAAAGGAACCAGGCAGAGGCTGAATAGTACCGGTTTGGTAAATCTCGACCTGAGAATATCTTGTAACAACGCCAGACCCATCTAATAATTACTTCGCAGATCCATGTCATCATACATATGCGCTACTTCTTCTGCGTAGCCGTTAAACATCAGGGTCGGACGTTTGAATAAATCGCCGATCCGTCTTTCCTTCTTCTGCGACCAGCGTGGATGATTAACCGTTGGATTCACATTAGAGTAAAAACCATACTCGCGCGCCGAGGACATATTCCAGCTTGTCAGTGGTTGCTGTTCGACAAAATCGATACTGACAATGGATTTGATGCTCTTGAAACCATATTTCCACGGCACCACCAGTCGCACCGGCGCGCCATTCTGGTTAGGCATGGTTTTACCATACATACCAATAGCCAATAATGTCAGTGGATTGGTGGCTTCATCGATGCGTAAACCTTCGCGATAAGGCCAGTCTAAGACACTGCGTTTTTGTCCGGGCATTCGCTGCGGATCATGCAGGGTGGTAAAGGCGATATATTTGGCCTTCGAAGTAGGCTCCAGGGACTCGATGATCGATGCCAGGGGTACTCCAAGCCAGGGTATCACCATCGACCATGCCTCGACACAGCGCAGCCGGTATACCCTTTCTTCAATAGCAAAAGGTTTGATCAGGTCCTCCAGCGAATAGGTACCCGGCTTCGCACATTCGCCACCAACGGTAATTTTCCAGTCGTCGGTAGTAAATTTAGTTGAATACTTTTTAGGATCGCCTTTATCGGTACCGAATTCGTAAAAGTTATTATAGCTGGTGGCATCTTCTTCCGGGGTGATCTCTTCGTCTTCGCCTTTGGGGGTGATCACATTGCGCGCATAATCGCCGATTGGAATCGAAGCAGCCGCAGTCATCCAGGGGTTGAGCAACATCGCCGTGCCGAGCATACCCGAGGCTTTCATGAACTCGCGCCGCCGCAGGTATATCGATTCAGGTGTAATGGCCGATGACGAAATATCGGATACTTTTTTAATATTTATCATTGTGGTTACCCTGTAAAAACTGGTTTACTAGACCGGAAGTGCCGATTTTAGTTCATTGTAACCATTTACGCGCATTTCTAAACATACACATCCAGGGGCTATATTCGCCCCAGTCGGGTGACTGCCAGGAATTCTGAATACTGCGAAAGATCCGCTCCGGATGCGGCATCATAATGGTAAAACGACCGTCATCATTGGTAAATCCATTCAGACCGAGTGCGGCGCCATTGGGGTTTAGCGGATAATATTCACTGGCCTGGCCCTCGGCATCGACGTATCGCAGGCAGGCTATTTGCTGATCTAACAGCGTTTGAGCGTCGCATTGACGCGGTTCCAACCGCCCTTCACCATGGGCAACGGCGATTGGCATCATCGAGCCCTGCATACCATCGAGGAATAACGAGGGGGATTCGAGTACCTCGACCATCGCCACCCTGGCCTCGAATTGCTCGGATTTATTGCGTACAAAGCGCGGCCAGCTCTTTGCACCCGGTATCAACTCGAAAAGATTCGACATCATCTGGCAACCGTTGCAGATACCGAGAGCAAAACTGTCGCTGCGGCTGAAAAAATCGGCAAATTCGTCGTAGGCGCGT
>JAPUFZ010000317.1 GCA_027293245.1 Gammaproteobacteria bacterium | reverse complement strand
ATCGCACGTATATCCCGGTGTTTGATAAAACTGGCCAAAAAAACTCCGGCTACCGATACCAACGGTATAACCAGTGCCATGGTATAAATTTCACGATATATTTGTGCCTTTTCCAGTTCGGGCAGGCTTTCTACGTCACGAAACAGGTAAAGATTAACCCCGGCAACCAGCACCGAACCGCCGATGATTGCTACTCGGCCCAGTGTCTGCATGGTGGTATGCATCAATTTTAGTTTGGCCGGATCAATCGGATCGCCGTTATCCTCAAAATGAGGCACCGCTTCGACCGTCATCGCGTCAGCGACAGTATCCTGGACTACGTAGCCAACCGGAGCCAGCAGGGTACTCAGCACAAACCAGGCGCCTGCAGGCATGAAAGCGGTCATCGCCTCACGATACCCCAACAAGCCGATCATGATGATCAGACTCAACGCAATAAGACTCGCGCCCAGATAAACCAGGATACTTTTCCAACGCCAGATCAGATCAACCAGGTGTCCTACCGGCATTTTTAAAGCCCAGGGAATATTGGCCCAAAAACCCAGGGCAGCCAGGAAGGCGGCGCTAAGCCCGAGGTAATCTTTAACGAAAAATGTTCCGACAATTGCAGTCAGTCCCGAAATCCCGGCCGCCATGTACACCATCAATGGCGGCAGATAAGACCAGCGTAACTCGCGACCCAGTTCATATAGATTATTGTCTAGCCATTGGTGGATTTTAGTTAACATGAATGAAGTGGGTGATAAGCGGTCATTATTAGTCTCTTTCAGAATCCGTTGAAGCCATCACGACATCGGTATAACGCCGCCCGGCAACCGTTTTTTCATTAATCAACTGGTCGAGAATTTGCACAGTTTCATCGCTCAGTTTTATATCTCCCGCCGCGGCATTTTCTTTCATATGCGAAACCTCCCTGGTGCCGGGAATCGGAATCAAATTTTTGCTGCCTCGCGCCAGCACCCAGGCCAACGCAAGCTGTGCCATGGTGCATTTTTGCTGCTCGGCAATCTCCCGATATGGATCCAGTAATTTCAGATTGCTGGTAAAATTATCACCCTCAAACCGGGGTCGAGCAAAATTTGCACGTATATCGTCTTCACCGACTTCGGTGGCATTACTGGTAATTCCGGTCAGAAAAGATCGCGCCAACGGCGAAAAAGCGACAAAGGTTATCTCCAGTTCGTCGCATACCGACAGTATTTTACGTTCGGGCGTGCGCGTCCATAGTGAGTACTCCGACTGCATCGCCGTGATCGGATGTTCGCTATGCGCGCGGTAGGTAGTTTCAGCACACATTTCCGACAGGCCGATGGTCCGTATTTTCCCCTCGGTTACCAGATCTCCAAGCGCACCCACGCTTTCCTCGATGGGTATCTTTGGATCTAGTCGATGTAGATAATACAAATCGATCACATCGGTTTGCAAACGCCGCAAACTATTTTCACAGGTCTGTCGAATCACTTCTGGACGACCATTCATTTCATTGCTGCCATCGGCTGTTTTTGAAATACCGCATTTGCTGGCAAGTACATATTCATCGCGGCGATGCTTCAGCGTGTTGCCGATTAATTCCTCGTTGTGTCCATCGCCGTACATCGAGGCAGTGTCGAGAAAGCTATAACCGCTATCGATACATTCATTGAGCAACCGAATCGATTCCTTCTTATCGGCAGCCCCATAGCCCGAGGACATATTCATACAACCGAGACCAATGGCCGAAACCTTGAAAGGTCCAAGCTTTCGTTGATGCATAGTAATTTTCCAATTTGATTTGAATAGAGCGCAGTATCGAAAATACTTGCCCTGACTATGATACCTTAGAACAGGCCATGGCTCTTGATTACATTATTGCCTTGCCTGCCAGTCAGCGCTTGAACAGGGCTAAGAATTACACACCGAGGTATCGAGCCTGCATGGCATTGTCTGAGGCCAGATCGGTCGCCAATCCCTGTGCGACCACTTCACCTTTTTCCATCAGGTAGTAACGGTCGGCAATACTCAACAGGGTATTTAAATTCTTATCGACGATAAGAATGGACTGCCGTTGTTGTTTGAGTTGCCTGATGACGTTCCATATCTCATTACAAATTAACGGCGCCAGTCCCTCGGTGGCTTCATCTAGAATCAATAATCTGGGATTGATCATCAAGGCCCGCCCAATTGCCAGCATCTGTTGTTCACCACCGGATAATTGATTCCCATAATGCCGATGGCGTTCCTGCAGTCGCGGGAACAGCCTGAAAATACGTTCGAGCGTCCAGGGTGAAGCTGAATCGGAATAATTGGCTGCTGCAACCATCAAGTTCTCGGTTACCGTTAGATTGGGAAAAATACGTCTGTTCTCAGGCACCAGGCCTACTCCCATCCGGGCAATCTGATAGGAAGCGATCAAATCCAGCCGAACGCCGTTAAATTCGATTGAGCCGGAGCGTGTTTCCAGTAAGCCGATAATACAATTGATTGTGGTGGTTTTGCCCATTCCATTACGGCCCAACAAGGTGACAACCTCGCCTTCCTGCAATTGTAAATCAATGCCATGCAAGACTTCGCTGCTATTGTATCCGGCGTGAACCTGATCGAGGATTAGCATACTTCCCCCAGGTAGGCTTGCTGCACTTTCTTATCCCGACGAATTTCGTCAACGCTGCCGGTGGCTATGATCTCCCCATAAACAAGTACAGAAATTCGATCGGCGAGCGCAAACACCGCATCCATATCATGCTCTACCAGCAATACGGTATAACGTCCGCGCAGCGCATCGAGTAATTCGGTGAGTTTCTTTGAGCCACCCGGGCCAATCCCTGCCATCGGCTCATCGAGTAGTAATAGACTGGGGTTTCCGGCCAGGGTCATGGCTACTTCTAGCTGACGCTTCTCGCCGTGGGCAAGTGTACCGGCGAGTAAATCATGCGCCTGTTCCAGCCCGAACTGATCAGCCAGAGTGTTGGCCTGCGTGTTTAGAAATCGATCTTTTTTGGCCGCCCTCCAGAACCGATAACTATGTCCATGGTGGGCCTGAATCGCCAGTGCCAGGTTATCGAGTACACTCATCTCATCAAACACCGAGGTGACCTGAAACGAGCGCGACACCCCTGCCCTGGCCCTGGCATGCACGGCCATCCGGGTAATATCACGACCCTCAAAAATGATACGACCACTGTCCGAAGCGAGTTCACCCGATAGCTGGGCCACCGCAGTCGATTTGCCGGCGCCATTGGGGCCAATCAGGGCATGAATTTCGCCCCTTAGCAGTTGCAGGTTGAGGTTATGGTTGGCGCGCAGGCCAGCGTAGCTTTTGCATAAATTTTCTGTGCTCAACAGGATATCAGGCATTTTGATTCAACTTCTGCAGGTATCCATAAATACCGTGTCGAGCATAGATGACGACCAGTATCAGTACCGGTCCCAGCAGGATCATCCAGTGTTCGGTGTAGGCTGAGAAGATCTGTTCCAGTAACAGGTAAACAATGGCGCCGATAACCGCGCCATAAATGCTCCCCATGCCGCCGAGTATTACCATCACCAGCAATTCACCCGACAGGTGCCAGGAAAACAACCCGGGATCGACATATTCGGTTTTATTGGCCAGTAACACCCCCGCTACGGCCGCGCCCATGGCGGCAATGACATACGCCGTCAGACGGTACCTGTAGGTGTTAAAGCCCAGTGTTTGCATGCGTTTCTCATTGTATTTACAACCCTGTAGTACGCGCCCGAAATGTGAACCAACCAGCCGCCGTGCCAGGATGATGAACAGAATCAGGACTAACAGGCAAAAGTAGTAAAACGAGGTATCGTCGCCACTATCGATGAGGGGTATCTGATTTCGACCCATCATCGGCAAGCCATCTTCGCCGCCATAATAATCAAGCGAAATGAACAGGTAATACAACATTTGCGCAAATGCCAGGGTTATCATAATGAAGTGAATGCGGTGCGTTCGCAGACTGATCATACCGGTCAGTGTTGCCACCAATGCTGCCACCCCTATCGCTACCAGTAACACGGCCCATAGCTGGTTGGTTCCATCGTAGGCGAAGGGCATGGTGAATAACGGGCTGCCATCATTGATATGGAAACTCAAAATAGCCGCTGTATAGGCCCCCAGGCCAACAAACGCTGCATGCCCAAAACTGACCATGCCGCCATACCCGACGATCAGGTCCAGACTAATAGCCGCCATCGCAAAAATCAGCACCCGGGTCATGCTGGAGATTAAGTAACTTTCATCGAGTGTTTGTGAAACCGGTGGCAGGAGTATCAATAGCGACAGGCAAACGAGCAAGAAAATCCATTTACGATTGATCGAACTCATACTGGCAATTCGCTTACTCAGACCGGGAACAGACCGCGAGGTTTAAACGCGAGAATAGCCGCCATCAGAATGTATATGCTCATCGAGGCCAGCGAAGCCGCTATGCTGTTAGCACTACTGGTGGTAAACAGCCACTGCAACAGGTCCGGTAAAAAGGCGCGTCCCAGCGTATCGACCAGACCGACTAGCAGTGCTCCGAGCAAAGCACCCTTGATCGAACCGATACCACCGATCACTATCACCACAAAGGTCAGAATCAGGATGCTTTCACCCATGCCTGATTCAACCGCAAATATGGGCGCCGCCATCACCCCGGCGAAGCCGGCAAGCAGGGCTCCGAGGGCAAACACCAGACTATACAGCCAGCGAATATTGACTCCCAGTGCGGCTATCATGCTGCGGTCGCTGGCGCCAGCCCGGATACGCATGCCGAGGCGCGTGTGATTGATTAACAGGTATAGCCCGAGCGCCACCGCTAGCCCTACTCCGATAATCACCAGTCGATACAGAGGATAAGGTACATCGGGAATCACTTCGACGGTGGAAGAAAGAAATTCAGGTAGCTGCATAAACAGCGGCTGACGCCCCCAGATCATTCGAGTCGCTTCATTAAAAAACAAAATCAGGCCGAAAGTAGCCAATACCTGATCAAGATGATCGCGTCGATACAAATGCCGCAGGACGATGACTTCCACCAGCAACCCACAGGCTGCGGCGACGAGCAGTGCAACCAGCAAAGCCAGCACAAAGCTGCCACTGGCGAGCATCACTGTCGCGGCTACATAGGCGCCCACCATGTAGAACGAGCCATGTGCCAGGTTAATCAGGTTCATCACCCCGAATACCAGTGTCAGCCCCGCCGACAAAAGGAAAAGCATAAACCCGAACTGGAGACCGTTTAACAGCTGCTCGAAAAATAACAGCATAATTGGTTAACAGCGCGTCGATACGATAACGCTATAAACTACAGTCCCCGGCATAAGCATCGGCGTGATCACTGAACACTTTCTTCACGGTTTTATTGTATATGCCGCTGGAATCTTTCACCACCTCACGCACGTAAATATCCTGTATGGGATGATGATTGCTACCAAAGCGAAAGCTACCTCGCACCGATGCAAAATCAGCCTTCTCCAGTGCAGTTCGAAATGCGTCCATATTAGACGGATCACCCGAAGTGGCCTTCAATGCACTCGCGATCAAGTTGGCAGTGTCGTAGCCCTGGCTGGCATAGAGGGTTGGCATGCGGTTATATTTCGCCTTAAACGCTGAAACAAAGGTTCTATTCGCAGCATTGTCCAGGTCAAAGTTCCACTGTGAACCATTGTGTACGCCGACCGCTGCATCACCCACTGCTTTTAGAATACGCGCATCAAATGAAAAAGCCGGACCGAAAACCGGAATCGACTGCTTCAGACCCGCCTGGGCGTACTGTTTGAGAAAATTGATTCCCATGCCTCCCGGTAAAAAGAAAAATACCGCATCCGGTTTGGCGGCGCGCAGATTGGCCAGCTCGGCCGCGTAATCAGACTGACCCAGCCGCGTATAAACTTCGCCTGCTATTTTTCCCTTGTAGTAGCGTTTAAAACCCGCGAGTGCGTCTTTGCCCGCGGGGTAGTTGGGCGCCAGAATATACACCGAGGCATATCCCGCATCCTTTACATATTGCCCCATCACCTCGTGCAAGTTGTCGTTTTGCCAGGCCGCATTAAAATAATTCTTATTGCAGCCCTTGCCTGCCAATGCCGAAGGTCCGGCATTCGGACTAATGTAGAACACATCATCCGCTACGACCTTGGGAACCACCGCCATAGCAACATTGGAAAACACGATACCGGTCATGATCTTGACCTTTTCACTCTTGATATAGCGCTCGGATATCTGCAGGCCTTTACCCGGTTTACGACCATCGTCTTCAACCAGTAACTCGACGTCAACGCCACCGAGTTGGCCACCACCTTGCTCGATCGCGAGTAAAAAACCATCGCGAATATCTTCACCCAGATAACCGGCTTTGGTGGTCAGTGTCGTTATCATGCCAATCTTTACGGCCGCCGATGCGGGTGCCGCAATAAATACGGAAACTGCAACAAGACTGCTGCAAAGGAGTTTGCTCTTCATAGGATACCCTCGTAAGGTGGATTTTTATTTTCACCCACATTCTAAAATCAAAACCCCAACAAATCAAAAGCTCTGGTCAAAATAACGAATTAAACTCTCAAATAGCACGGATTTCCTAGCAGTATTCAGAGGAGCCCTGCCCTGGCAGCCTATCTCCAGTTACCAGGGGTTGCGGAATCTGGGCGCTTGCCCAAGACTCTCCCTGAGGCCAAAGCTACTCTGGAATCTGGTCGAAGGTGTTTGGGCTATTGTGCCGGGGGTGAAGATGCTGCTGATTGGGCAAGAAAACTATCCAGGCCAACCCCGGATTTTCCGGAGGCTATCGAACTCTTGCCGCAAGCTACGGAAATCTGGGACGATATACAGACGCTAAGGCTGCCGGGGAAAAGCTCCAGGAACTACTACCCCATCTGACAATAACAAAACTTCGTGAAAGTCTCCCCTATTTTATAGAACCAGACATGCTGGAAAGATACCTGAATGGATTGCGCATAGCAGGATTACCTGAATAAAAGTACGACGCGCGAACCGGTGGGGCATGTCAAACATTTGGGCGATGAGTATTCCATTGGATTGACTACTATCATCTTTTTGGAATTGGCCAATGACCCCTTCGGGTCGACTCCAGCCGTTGACCTCTAAAATCTGATTGACTGCTTTGGGGAAATTACTGGTGATCGCTCCTGCAAATTTTAAATGTTAGGATGTCATTCCTCCCTGACCAGGCAATATCCGCAAAGCAGTCATTCATTTCGTTAGCTCGAACTTCTCTAAATGTTAAGGGTTGTCCGACGCCTGCCCTCTGATCCTCATGCCATCCTGTCAGAGCATTGCTGCGGGGGCAGGCATCTGACAACCCTTAACAACAGCGGTCATTCAGATTTTGTTCCTTCGCTTCTGCTTCCGGC
>JAPUFZ010000316.1 GCA_027293245.1 Gammaproteobacteria bacterium | reverse complement strand
TTTTTTTCGATACTATGCGCTAAAGTGGTTTATTTGATGTCGAGCCACTGCTTACATCGTTGCTCCAGTTGCTCCAGACCCCGGCGATTCAACGTCGACAGGCTGGAGACCGTGTGCTGTTTATGTTTCATTTGCTGCCGGGTTCGCATGATCTGGATATTCACCGCGGAGCGGGTCAGTTTGTCCGATTTGGTCAGCAGCACATGTATCGGTAGCACCATTCCTACCATGTCGAACAGGGCCTGATCCAGATAGCTAATGCCACGCCTGATGTCGACGACGATGATGAGTCCTTTCAGGGCATTGCGCTTCAGCAGGAAGCTGGATAATACCTGGTTCCAATGACTGCGCATTTTTTTAGGCACCCTGGCAAATCCATAGCCGGGTAAATCCACCAGTCTACGCTGTTCATCGAGTTCGAAAAAATTGATCAACTGGGTACGCCCCGGGGTTTTACTGGTTTTGCACAGGCCTTTTTGCCCTGTCAGGCAATTGATCGCACTCGATTTACCCGCATTCGACCGACCCGCAAAAGCGATCTCCATGCCCTCGTCCGGCAGCAATTGAGACAATTCGAATGCGCTGGTTAGATATTTTGCCTGCCGAAATGAATTGGCCATAGCGTGCGATTATTAATCCAGTTGAACAAGGGGTTGGTGTATGATATACATTCCTGCCGTAAATTTCCGTATCCGTTACCGTAACCAGGAGAAACGATGAAACCGAGCTACATTGGTGCCATTCTGGTTGGATTGTCCAGCCTGATGCCATTTGCCCTGTTCGCTGCCGATAGTGAAGCAGGTAAAATAAAGAGTGCATTATGCGCGGGTTGTCATGGCGTCGACGGCAATAGTCCCAATGCTATCTGGCCATCACTGGCAGGCCAGCACGCTACTTACCTGGTTAAACAATTACAGAATTTTAAATCAGGCGAGCGGGCTGATCCGATAATGCAGGGAATGGCTGCGACGCTCAGTGAAGCAGATATGCAGGATGTGGCAGCTTACTTCGAAAGTCAGAAATTAAATCCGGTAAGCTTCGATGCCAGCATGATCGAGCTCGGAGAAGCGATTTATCGCGGCGGTATTACGGAAATATCGGTGGCTGCCTGCATGGGTTGTCACAGCCCGAGTGGTACCGGTAATGAACCAGCTGCCTATCCCTCGCTCAGGGGTCAGCATTCAGATTATCTAGTGGCGCAATTGAAAAAATTCCGGGATGGAACGCGTGCCAATGACAGCGGTCAGATAATGCGCAATGTAGCAATGCGTATGTCCGATAGAGAAATAATGTCGGTGGCAGCCTATATTACTGGCATTCAGTAATCTCGTTAGCCCCGGGTTAAGATAAATGGGGTTATTCTAGACTCGCCACGGGCACTTAGCCTGCTTACCGTAAAACTATCGGACAGGTTTCGTGTCTTAATCCTGGCTTCAACCCAATTTGTATTTCAGAGGTAATTCGAATGTTAAGAAAATGGATACTCGTGCTTTTTACGGGTTTATTGTTTGCGGCGCCTGTTGTTGCTCAGCAGGCATATGTCGAGGGCGTCGATTACCAACGCGTCGATCCCGCAGTCAAAACCTCTAATCCAGATAAGGTCGTGGTAACCGAAATATTCTGGTATGGCTGCCCCCACTGTTTTCGTTTTGAACCGTTTGTCGAGAAATGGGCCGAATCACTACCGGATGGTGTTGTTTTCGAACAGGTCCCTTCGTCTATCAACCCACCCTGGACAGTGCATGCGCGTACCTATTATGCCCTCAAAATGATGGGCGCACAGGAGCAGCTACACAAAAAGTTGTTTGAGGCAATCCATGTCAAACGGCGGCGTCTGCAAGACCTTGATGCGATCGCCGAATTTGTCGCCGAACAGGGCTTAGACGCAAAGGAATTTCGCCAGCTCTATGCCTCATTTCCGGTAGACTCCCTGGTTCGCAAAGGCAAGCAGAAGGAATTGAGCTACGGCCTCGAGGGTGTGCCGACAGTAATCGTCAATGGCAAATACCGGACTTCGGGCGTAATGGCAGGCAATTTCGATCGTTTGCTTAAGATAATCAACTTTTTGGTTGCGGATGAATTGAGGGGCTAGCAGTTTGTCGGACTAGAGATTTTTCCACCCGAGCTTGCGGGCGAGGCCAGAACCGCGGCGAGTGAGATTTTCGCAAGCTTTGACCAGCACTTCGACTGAGCTATGTATACGCAAATGCTTACGTGCGCGCGTCACTCCGGTATAGAGCAGCTCTCGGGTTAGTGCATTACTGTCGGCGTCGGTGGGTAAAATCAGCAATACCGATTCAAATTCTGAACCCTGCGATTTGTGAACGGTCATCGCCCAGGCGGTGACGTGCTCCGGCAGGCTGTAAATGGGCAATTCACGAATACCGTCCGCGCCACGGAAACAGGCGCGTAATACCCCGGCTTCGTCGGGCCATAACAACCCGGTATCGCCATTGAATAAATTGAGTTCGTAGTCGTTCGCGGTTATTAATATCGGTCTACCGGGATAATCGTCCGCAGCAGTGCTTCGTGTTGCCTGCAGACGATGGCTAAGCAAACGATTCATTTCATCTACACCGAAAGGCCCCGAGTGGATCGCGCACAAAACCCGGCTACGATCAAACGCATCCATAGCCTGCGCTACATCGGTACTGGCCAGTACCGGCGTGTATCGCGAGAGGATCCATTCGACCGCATCGGCCGCAAGCGAATTGCCAGCCGGTAACTGTAAACTCACAGACGAATTTGACGTCTGCAATAATTCAATTACCGCACGACTCGCTCCCCGATTAACCAGACTTGCAAGTTGACCTATACCACTGTCGACACCGAAGCGATAGCTTTTTGTTAATAGAGCAATCGAATCGGCGATAGCCGAAGCTTCGGTTGCACGCGGAATTTTGTCCGCCGGCTGGTCGAGTTGCAATGCCAGTTGATCAACCAGCGCTTCTGAGTAACCGATTGCCTGGCCGTGCCCGGTGATATCACCGAGGACATTACCGGCGGCAACCGAGGCCAACTGGTCGCGGTCACCGAGTAGAATAATCCTGGCCCGTGCAGGCAGCGCATCGAGCAAGCGATAAGCCAGTGTCAGGTCGAGCATCGAGGCTTCATCGATAACCAGGCAGTCAAGCGCAAGCGGGTTGCTACTCGAATGGTAGAAGCGATGGTTTCTGTACCCCAGTAGCCGATGGATGGTACTGGCTTGTCGTGGTATTAAATCTCGGATTTTGGGAGGAAGATGGCTGTCTTCAATACGCGCGTGAATCGATTCCATCATCCGAGCCGCGGCCTTGCCGGTAGGCGCTGCGAGTTCAATACGTATTCCCGGTTGTTGCAACAATAGCAGCGAAAGAATTTTAAGTACGGTGGTGGTCTTACCGGTTCCGGGCCCCCCCGAAATGGCAACGAAGCGGCGATTGGCCGCAAGAGCGACGGCTAGCATTTGTGCATCAACCCGCGTTTGATCACGACCGTCGGGGAATAGTTGACCTAGCTGTTGAGATAGCTCGTTGTTATCGATAGCCGGTAAAGGCAACAGGCGAGACCTGATCAATTCAGCGACCCGGGTTTCATACAGCCAGTAGCGGTTCAGATATAACCGGTGATCTTCGAGTATCAGTGGCGTCACTTCGCCGGCGCTGCCGACACAGGGGCTTTCCAGCAAACACCGGCACCATTGATCGAGATCGATGCCGCAGGGCAGGTCCTGTAGAGGGATTTGTTCAGAGCTAAAAAGGGGCTGACCGACAAATGCATTCATATTGATACAAACATCACCCGCCTGGTTGTTTTCGCTCACCAGGGCCGCGCTATAAGCAAGCAGGCCATCGATATTGCCAGTGGACTGTTCGGCGATAAAACTCGCGAAAAAATAGCTCAGCGGAGAGATATCACCCTGCTTTGCCAGAATTTTTAGCAGGGATTTCATGACAAACTACCGGTTGGCGGTGCGAAGGCCAATAAATCGTCGAGTTCGAGGAGGTCATCGTAAGCGGGTAAGTCAAAAAAGACACCATAATGAGTACCGTGTTGCGGTCGCATCGCTCGAATAAACAGGTAGTAGACGCCACCGAAATGCTGCTTGAACTGGTAATCGGGGAGTCTTAGTGCCAGGTAACGATGTAGTGCAATCGAGTACAGCAGGTATTGTAGATCATAACGCCGCGCGTAGATGGCCGCCTGTAGCTTGTCGGTTGTATAGTCTTCCAGGCGCGCACCGAGAAAATTGCTTTTATAGTCGGCAATGTAAAATCTGCCTTTGTGCTCGAAAACCAGGTCGATGATGCCGGTAACCAGGCCACGAAAATTTTTCACATCGACTGGCGCCAGTTGAACACCAGAAATACGCGTGAGTAGCCGGTTTAGTTTGTCGATATCGAGTTCGTCGAGGGCAAAATCAAACGCTAACTCATTCAGTCTTTGATTCATCGAAAGTGACGATAATGTCAATCCGGCATGGTTTAACGGGCACAGCATCAAAGTTTCCATCCATCGCGACAGGGTGTTCTGATTTTCAATTGAATCCAGGCCGAAGCGGGGGCTGAAACGAGGGAGTAATTCGGCACATTGGCTTTTTATATCCCGTTGAAAATCTAGATGCTCGAGAATACCGTGCAGCAGCAGGCCAACATGACTACCGGCGGGAAAATCGAGTATCGGATCTTCGCCACTGCGGCTACTACCACCATGGCCGACCTGGTGTATCTCTCGAGTCAGGCCACTGAAACTGGTAATATGCCAGTCATTAGCGAGCCTGGACTTGAAAATGGCGGCTTTAAGAACCTGTTCTCGGCGCGTATCAGTAGCCAGTTTCGGTTCATCTGCCGGTTCCGGCAATGGAATGATTTCGATCGAATCCTGGCTTGCTTTGGCGAGTTTTTCGAGGTCTTTGTCCATTTCATCAATGCTGTCAAAAGCCCGGGGCAGGTGCCGGTTTAAATCATCGGCGCACTGTCGCGAATGAAGTAGATAGCCCAGCGCGGTTTTTGCAGGTTGGCCCGACATCTTGCCATCGCCGACGTCACCCCAGGCCAGGTATACCCTGGCGCGTGCACGTGTGATGGCAACATAGGCGAGGCGGATATCTTCTGCCAGGCGCTCCTTTTCGGCGATGAATGCATGCTCGGCATGGTCGTCTGAACCGAGGTCGATTACCGGATTGTGATGTTGATCATGAAACCGAAGAACCGAACCGGGTTTTACCTGGCGGGGCCTGCAGGTCCACAGGAAAGGTACGAATACCACGGAATATTCGAGTCCCTTGCTCTTATGGATGGTGACGATCTTGACTAATTCTTCGTCGTTCTCCAGGCGTAACTCGGTATCTTCCATCGTAGTTTCGGCAATCTGATCACGATACCAGGCCAGCAATGCGTCAAAACCGGGGTTGACCCGGGAGCGATGTTGGGCCAGCTCGGCCAGGTGCAGTAAATTGGTCAATCTCCGCTCGGCAAAATCGGATTCAGCCAATCGTTCGCCAATCTCCAGTACCTGCAACAGTTGTTGAAACATGGCAATAAATCCTTTCTGCAACCACAGTAAATGCAGATTCCTGATTAACTCGCACCAGTGCTGCCAGGCACTCTCGTTGTCACAAATCGCTGCAATTTGCAGATAATCGAAACTCAATAACCCGCTCGTCAGTGAAGCGCGTAATAACCTACGGTCGGTAAAATGGTTTATCGCTAGCAGCAGCTCATAAAGACCACTCGCCTCATCACTATCAAACACCTTGTCTTTACCGATGGTGACTGCCCTGATGCCGCGCTCGTACAAAACAGCTCGCAAGCTGTTGCCCTCGAGCGCGGTACGAACCAGTACCGCTATATCGCCGTTAACAAGTGGTCTGTCTCCGAGCCGGGTGGTGTTTTGCTGACCACCACGTATTAATCGGCCGATTTCATCGGCTATAGCTGCGTTTATCGATCGATAAGTTTGCCGGCTGCTTTGGTTTTTTTGCTGCTGGTTTTGTGGAATTTTCCAGATGGTTAAGGGTGCAACCGCCCTGTCGTCAATCAGCAATGGTGACGGCTGCTTGCTGGTGGCGGCCTGCACCGGCACAAAATCGATCGAATCGGCGTAGATGAAGGCAGCGGGCCGATTGGTGAAAACAGTGTTAACTGCATCAATCAGCCTGGCCTCCGAGCGCCAGTTGATCAGCAGGGAAAAATTCTCTACACAGGGTTCCTGTTTGGCTTTGATATAGGTATATATATCACCGCCGCGGAAACTATAAATGGCCTGTTTGGGGTCGCCAATCATGGTCAGGCTAAACTCTTCATGGTCGAAATAAAGGCGCTTGAAAATGCCGAACTGGATTGCATCGGTATCCTGAAACTCATCGATCAGGGCAACCGGAAAGCGAGCACGTAACTGTTGCCCCAGCTCCGCCGTACCCTGCAGGGCTTCGAGTAATAATGACAGCTGATCCTGGTAGGCAATGCTGCGGTTTTGTTGTTTTATGGTCCGTACCTGGTGCTGTGCGAAGACATTGGCTTCGATCAGTGCTCGAACCTTGAAGCGATTTTTTAGTTGATCAATTTTATTCAGCACTTGCTGCGCAAGTGCGAAGAAGCCGGTTTCCAGCTTCGGATCACTGCCCCGTTTGGCCGGGGTCGATTCCTTTATCCGGGTATCGCGGCCCAGATAGTGGAGTGATCCTGGTATTTCGAGTAATTGGTGCGAACCAAAATAGGCGTCCCACAGTTGGTAACTGTGCGCCAGATTATCCTTGTGCCAGGGCAAAGCCCTGGTGCGCTTCAGGGTTTTTGAATTCTGTAGTGTTTCGAGAACCTCAATTTTCCGGGTTTGCCAGGCACTCGCCAGACCCTGTAAGCTTTTTTCGAGTTGGTGCCACTGAAGAAACAGTTCATCAAGGTCCTGTTTTACCTTGGGCAAGATGGTTGCCTGGTGGTCGGTATTTAAATCCTTTTGCGCGCTCAACAATGCCGACAGGTCACCGAGACATAAGTGAAACAAAGACCAGTCCTTACTACTGAGGTTATAACTTTGGCGCCGCCACCAGTCTTTCAATGCCTGTTCCCATAGTGGCAGGTCGTCGCTGAGCAGGGTAACGTCGAAGGGCTGTCCGCTGGACAGGGCATGGTCGGTTAAGGCGCGTTGGCAAAACCCATGGATGGTAAAAATCGCTGCCTCGTCCATACAGCGCAGCGCCAGCTGTAGGCACCTGGTTTGCCGCTGTTGCGTTTCAGTGTCGAGTGCCTGCCATTGAAGTAGTAGCAATGCCAGGAACTCATCGTCCGTGGCAGCCGGCTGGTTTAGCAATTGCAGGGTATCGTAAATACGAGCCCGAATGCGACCACGCAGTTCCTCCGTAGCGGCGTTAGTAAAGGTGACTACCAG
>JAPUFZ010000315.1 GCA_027293245.1 Gammaproteobacteria bacterium | reverse complement strand
ACATCAGTTGCATGTTAATGGGATCAGACAGCATCGTGGAATATGTAGAGAGTAAACTGGGCATCAAGAGTGGCGAAAGCACCGAGGATGGGCGGATCTATCTTAAATGCGAGGAGGAATGTCTCGCCGCCTGTGCCGGTGGCCCGATGATGCAGGTCAATCACAAGTATTATGAAAACCTGACAGCGGAAAAAGTTGATGAAATACTGGACGGGCTGGAATAGGCATGGCTAACGAAGTATGTTTTGCAAGCTTGCAGTACGACCAGCCCTGGTCAATGGAAAGCTATTTGAAAACGGGTGGTTACCAGGCCCTGAAAAAAATTCTCAACCAGAATATTTCGCCCGAACAGGTAATCGAGCAAGTCAAGTCTTCTGGTTTGCGCGGCAGGGGCGGTGCAGGATTTCCAACCGGATTGAAATGGAGTTTCATGCCGCGTAATGCGCCGGGCCAAAAATACCTGGTGTGTAACTCGGATGAGTCTGAACCCGGTACCTGCAAGGACCGCGATATCCTGCGTTTCAACCCGCATGCACTGGTTGAAGGGATGATGATCGGTGGCTATGCGATCGGCGCTACTGTCGGTTACAACTACATGCGCGGAGAATTCATGGACGAACCCTCGATACGCTTCGAAGCCGCGGTAAAGGAAGCCTACGAAGCCGGTTACCTGGGGAAAAATATTTTAGGTAGCGGCGTTGACTTTGATCTTTATGGTGTACTCGGAGCAGGTGCTTACATCTGTGGTGAGGAAACCGCTTTACTGGAGTCGCTGGAAGGCAAGAAAGGACAACCCCGCTATAAGCCACCTTTCCCGGCAAATTATGGCCTGTATGGCAAGCCGACAACGATTAATAATACCGAGTCGCTGGCATCAGTGCCGGCAATCATGCGTAATGGTGCACAGTGGTTTGCCGATTTCGGTATACCTAATAATGGCGGTGTCAAACTGTTTTCGGTATCCGGACACGTTAATAACCCGGGTAATTTTGAAGTCAATATGGGGTTGCCATTCAAACAACTACTCAAGCTCGCCGGCGGTGTCAAAGACGGACGTAAACTCAAGGCGGTAATACCCGGTGGTTCATCCGTGCCGGTACTGCCTGGAGAGATCATGATGGACTGCACCATGGATTACGATTCGATTGCCAAGGCAGGATCAATGTTGGGGTCGGGTGCAGTCATTGTGATGGATGAAACCACTGACATGGTATTGGTCTTGCGCCGTATTTCACGATTCTATTTTTCCGAATCCTGTGGGCAGTGCACGCCCTGTCGTGAAGGCACCGGCTGGATGTATCGTATGCTGAATCGCATTATCGACGGCAAGGGCAATGCCGAGGATATTACACGGCTGGAGGAGATATCGCATAAGATTGAAGGACGTACCATCTGCGCCCTGGGCGATGCCGCGGCGATGCCGGTGTGGAGTTTTATCAAGCATTTTCGCCACGAATTTGAATACTACGTCGAGCACAAACGCTCGATAATCGAAAACGCCGCCTAGCCTGACCGGGAGCAAGAGCAACCATGAGCGACAGCATTACCATCACTATCAACGGACAGACGATCGAGTCACAGGCCGGCCGTTTGTTGATAGACGTCGCCGACGATAACAATATTGTGATTCCGCGTTTTTGCTATCACAAAAAACTTTCGGTTGTGGCTAATTGCCGGATGTGCCTGGTTGAAATTGAACGCGCGCCCAAGCCGATGCCCGCCTGTGCGACCCACGTAACCGACGGCATGGTGGTGCAAACGCGTTCGGCCTCGGCGATCGCGGCGCAAAAATCGACGATGGAATTCCTGCTCATTAATCATCCCCTCGATTGTCCCATTTGTGATCAGGGCGGTGAGTGTGAGTTGCAGGATGTAGCGATGGGATTTGGCGAGGGTATCTCGCAATATACCGAACAAAAGCGCGTGGTCATGGACAAAAACATAGGGCCTCTCATCGCGACTGATTTTACTCGCTGCATACATTGCACCCGTTGCGTACGATTTGGCGACGAAATTGCCGGATTACCCGAACTGGGACTAACCGGTCGGGGTGAAAATGTCGAAATTGGGACTTTTATCGAGAAGTCAATTGCTTCTGAACTGTCAGGAAATGTCATCGACATTTGTCCGGTCGGCGCGCTCACCGCCAGGCCCTCGCGTTATACGGCACGTCCCTGGGAATTAACCCAGCACCCGGGCATCGCCGCGCACGATTGTATCGGTTCGAATATTTTCGTACATACCCGGGGTAATGATGTAATCCGTGTCGTACCGCGAGAAAACGAATCCATTAACGAGACCTGGATTTCTGATCGGGACAGATTTAGTTATACCGCGTTGAAAAACCTAAATCGGATCACCGCGCCGATGATGCGTGAGAATGGTCAATTAACAACCGTCGACTGGGAAACCGCGATCAATCTGGCGGTGGAAAAATTGTCGGAGGCGGCAAACCTGGATGCAAGTGCGATCGCTGCCCTGATCAGCCCACAGGCAACCCTGGAAGAACATTATTTGCTACAGAAACTGTTGCGTGGTCTGGGTTCCAACAACATCGATCATCGCCTGTGCCAGGTCGATTTTTCTTCCCAGGGTAAAGCCGCGCTAATGCCCTGGCTTGGCAGGTCGCTGGAATCGGTTGAATCACTCGACGCCTGTCTGATTGTTGCCGGTAACCTGCAGCAGGAACAGCCCATGCTGTCGCATCGAATTCGCAAGGCGCAAATTAATAATAATGCCAGTGTTTCGTCGATTTGCCACATTGCCGGGCAGTACAATTTCGATTTGCATGAAGAGCTAAATGGTTCGGCTGAACAGCTGCCCAATGACCTGGCCGGCGTGGTTCTGGCCCTGTCTCAGGCATCTGGCGCCGGGCTATCGCGCCATTTGGGTCAATTGCTCGAAGGTTTCAAGCTACGCGACGAACACAGCTCGATAGCGAATTCATTACTGAAAGGAAAAATTTCTGCGGTGCTGGTCGGCATTCAGTCCCTGACAAGCCCCTACCTGTCGTTAATCGAAGAACTATGCGAAGCCATTGCCGGCATGAGTGATTCGAGTCTTGGTTACCTGTCGCCATTGGCCAACAGTGCCGGTGCCGCTCTTGCCGGCAGTTTGCCACATCGGCAGGCTGCTGGTATTAAAGCATCGGCCGGTGGACAGCATGCACGCGCGATGATGGCTTCAAAGCATGCGGTGTTTTTGAGCTTTGGCATCAACCCAACCCTCGACATCAGCAATAGCCCGCTAGTCCAGCAGCTGGGGCAAAACAATGACTTTTGCATCGCCATCAATAGCCACAGCAATGAATTCATTGAAGAAAATGCCGACCTGGTATTACCCTTAGCCAGCTTTACCGAAACCTCGGGTACTTTCGTCAATGTAGAAGGCCTGTGGCAAAGTTTCAGGGGTTGCGTCAAGACACCGGAGAAGAGCCGACAGGGCTGGAAAATTCTGACAGCACTGGGACAGTTACTATTACCGGGTGAGTTTGAATATGAAGACTCTGCTGCGGTACAGAACCAGGTGCGAGAACTTTGCAGTGAGGTGAGCCTGAATAATTTTTGCGGTATTCAATCTGCCGAAACCAAACTTCCAGTCAAATCCCGTTCGATTCAGAAAATTAGTATGGTGCCGATTTATGCCAGTGACGAGTTGCTGCGCCTGTGCGAACCGCTGCAGGCAACGCCGTTGATGAACGATCAATGTGCCATCGTGATGAACCGCCAACAGGCCAAAAAATCAAAACTTGCCGACGCCGTACAGGTACACATTAAACAGGAGCAGGGCACCGCAGTTTTGCCACTGCGCATTAGTGAAGCCATTGCCACCGGTTGCGTCTGTATTCCCTCCGGTATCGAAGCGGTTAAAGATTTGACCGATGCCTACGGCCCGGTAGAGCTGGAGAAAGTGTCGTAATGGAAACTATCTGGCTGTGGCTACCCGAAGAGGTGCAATATACGCTTTATACCCTGCTCAAGGTTCTCATCATCCTGGTACCGCTATTCGTAATAGTTGCCTACTACACCCTTGCCGAGCGTAAGGTCATAGGTTACATGCAGGCCCGAATCGGGCCAAACCGTGTTGGACCCAAGGGATTGCTACAACCCTTTGCCGACCTGTTCAAGTTGATGTTCAAGGAAATTATCCTGCCGACCAACGCGAATAAATATTTATTTTACCTTGCGCCTGTCATTACTTTTGGGGCAGGAATGTCAGCCTGGGCAGTCATGCCTTTTACCGACACCCTGGTTTTCGCCGACATTAATGCCGGCCTGCTTTATATTCTGGCGATGACATCGGTCGGTGTATACGGTGTTATCATTGCCGGCTGGGCATCGAACTCCAAGTATGCACTGCTGGGTGCGATGCGTTCGGCCGCGCAAATAGTCGCTTACGAGATTGCCATGGGATTCGCACTGGTAGGGGTATTGATGGCTGCCGGCAGTCTTAATCTCGGTGAGATAGTTGCGATACAGGCGGGCGGATGGAGCAACTGGTTAGTGTTCCCATTGCTTCCCCTGTTTGTGGTATACCTGATTTCAGGTGTCGCCGAAACCAATCGCGCGCCCTTTGATGGTGCGGAAGGCGAGTCTGAAATTGTCGCTGGATTTCATGTCGAATATTCGGGTATGACCTTCGCTGTTTTTTTCCTTGCCGAATACGCCAATATGAT
>JAPUFZ010000314.1 GCA_027293245.1 Gammaproteobacteria bacterium | reverse complement strand
CCGGGCAATTCTCGAGTCCAACCAGTTGCTGGCGAAAAAACTTAATATGACCATCGTCGCGGAAGGCGTGGAAACACAGGAAGACTGGGACCTGGTGACCGAACTCGGCTGTGATCAGGTACAGGGTTTTTTTGTCGCCAGACCGATGCCTATTGATGAACTCTGTGTATGGCTTCGCAGCTGGCGCATGCCCGATTGTTAAGCGTTACAGGTTATAAAAATCGGCATCGGTAGCCGTTTTTGTAAATCCCCTGGTCATTCTTACAATACCTGAAACTGCCGTCAAACCCAGCTTGAAAATATATTCAAATCGACAAATTCAACGCTTGAAATAGAGCATTTTATACCCAGATAGTTAGTACGAACGTCAGGTCTCTCCGAGAGTGGCGGTCGTGAGTAACTTTTTTAAACTAATTGCTTCTTAAGGAGAATTTGTTATGACTAGAATAGATTTAAGCCCACTTTACCGCAGCAGTATTGGCTTTGACCGCATGGGTTCATTGCTGGATTCAGCGCTGCGTTCCGAAAAAACAGCTAGCGGATATCCGCCTTACGACATCGAAGTCCGTGGTGACAACCAGTATGCCATTACCCTGGCAGTTGCCGGCTTCAAGCAAAGCGAACTCGACATTCAGGTAGAAAAAGGGGTACTGACCGTTCGTGGTAAGAAAGACGAAGACGAGTCAGCCCGCAACTATCTGTATCAGGGTATTGCCAACCGCGCGTTTGAGCGCAAGTTTAATCTTGCCGATCACGTGGAAGTGTCCGACGCTGATTTGAATAACGGCCTGCTCACCGTCAACCTGGTGAAGGAAATCCCAGATGCGATGAAGCCAAAATCAATTTCGATTAACCTGTCAGGCAATGTGCTGGAGCACCAGTCTGACAAGGAAAAAGCCGCCTAAATATAGTATTGTTTTGGCCTGAAAGGTACTCGCCAGGGATGGCTGAGTGCCTTTTTTTATGCGCGGGCCAAAATAGAAGGCTTCTTCTTCTATACTCCCTAGATAATAGCCAATCGCCACTATACCGAATTCGCTGGTAAATTAGTTTAAGCCGGCGTATTGCGAATAACGGGGCGAGGATCATACTACTATGCGATTGTTGATCCCTAAAATTGTCATTGCCGGGACCGGTGCCATTAGTGGTGTCGCCATGCATTTGGACTGGATGGCCAATCAATCGCCCGCCATGGACTTCGCTGTCATCGAGGTCATTTTTCGATTAGTTCTCAGCGCAATAATTACCCCGCTGGTGTTGTGGCGTATTCATGTCTGGATCATGAAGCGTGTTGGCGGCAGTCTGGGAGATACCCATCTCAGGCAATTGGCGCTTTGGAATGCCTGCTCATTCGCACCGCTACTTGTTACGCTTTTCGGAGTTAGCGGGATCGTCATGACCCGGGAGTTTATCGTCGGAATCATTACCGCGGTGATCGGCTTAAACCTGTTAGGTCATATGATATTTAATTCAGATTTATCACTGATGAAGGGTCGTGGCAGCCTGGGGTTCCTGTTTTTGATTTCAGGTTTTGCTGCACTCATTTATCAGCTTGCCTGGCAACGCGCCCTGTTTGCAGCTTTTGGTGTCGATATGGAATCCATCACACTGGTGGTTTCGGTATTCATGTTCGGACTGGGGATAGGATCACTTGTCGGCGGCATGCTTTCCGAGCGATTTCCCGACAGGCTACGCGAGATGTTTTTTGCCTGTGAGCTAGTAATAGGGGTTTTTGGTATTGCCAGTATTTCGATTATACGGGGTGCCAGTGAGGTGGCGATACACGGCAGTTTGCTGAGTGTCGGTGTAACAATCTTCGCTATTTTGTGCCTGCCAACCATGATGATGGGGGCGACGTTGCCGATACTGGTTAGCTACATTAATCGAACCAGGAAAAATGTAGGTAATAGCGTTGGCTGGCTTTATTTTGTAAATACCGTCGGTTCTGCGCTCGCGGCGCTTCTAACAGTAACGCTTATCTTTCCTGCAATGGGTCTGCAGGGGGCGGTGTGGAGCGCCGCAATATTAAACTTTGTTGTCGCCTGGCTGGTGATTCAAAATACTAAAACCCGATCGAGCGCCTCATCGACGGTTTCAGCCGGGGTTGCATGAACCTTCATTCAGTCGCACTCATCCTGGCTTTTCTAACCGGATACCTATCTCTCAGCCTGGAGATGATCTGGATTCGGGTCGTCGATTTTACCCGGCATGGACAACCAGAAACCTTTGGCTATGTACTCAGTGCATATCTGATCGGAATCGCGTTGGGAGCAGTCATTGGGGGGCGCTTGTCTTTGAAAAAGAACAGCAATGCTTTCAAACTAACAGCCTATTTAATGATAACCGCCGCTTTCTTAACCTATTTTTCGATCCCTGTTGTGGCCGAAGTCATCACGGTCTCATACCAGCTTGGCCTGACATTATGCTTTCTATTCATAAGCCTGGTGGCCTGTGCGTTTGGCGTGATTTTTCCCTTGCTATGCCACGCCACCATCGAGCCTGGCGAGGCGGTTGGGCGCAAAATGTCCTACATCTACCTGGCCAATATCTTTGGCGCAACGATTAGCCCCTTATTAACAGGCCTATATCTTTTCGATCATTTCAGCCTTTCCACCATCGTCATGGCGATTGCTGTTTTGTCTGTGATGGTATCTGTTGTGTTGTACGCCGGATCATCATCTTCAAGCAGGCAGAAA
>JAPUFZ010000313.1 GCA_027293245.1 Gammaproteobacteria bacterium | reverse complement strand
GGCAAACCACGCTCATTACACAGGCTTACTATGCGCTGGACCTGTTCGATGGTTTCGGGTAAAAGCACCAGCAGCGGTGTTTGTCGATAAGCACTAAGCCCATCGCATTCGTAGGCGGCGAGCGAGGTCGGCGCATCGACCACTGATTCCTGCGCTAAAAAGCCACGGAACAGCTGAGCGAGTTGCTGTCGTTGCGATTGAGCCATACCATCGAAACCCTGTACACAATTAACCCATGAATAATAGCCTGTACGGCCTGCAACAACCAGACACAATCATGTTTGTTATGTAAATAATCGACGCACTATTCCTAGACCACGCCAACCAGAACCTGAAATGAAACGAACTGTCTATTTAAACGGAGAATTCCTGCCCGAAGACGAGGCCAGAATTTCCATTTTCGACCGTGCCGTATTGTTTGGCGACGCTATCTATGAAGTTGCCGGAGTGCTCGACCGCAAGCTGATTGACTTCGAAGCGCATATGCAGCGTTATCACCGGTCCCTGGGCGAACTGGGCATTCCGGTACCACTCGACAAAACGCAAATTCTGAGCGCATTTCGTAAACTGGCTGAACTCAACGACCTGGAGGAAGGCCTGATCTACATGCAGGTGACCCGTGGCGAAGCCGATCGTGATTTTGTCTGGCAGGGGGAACTGCAACCGACGGTCTTCATGTTTACCCAGCATAAATTAGCAGTCGAAAGTAAAGCCACTGAAACCGGCGTAATTTTGAAATCTGTCGACGATATTCGTTGGGCGCGGCGCGATATCAAGTCGGTTAACCTGCTCGGACAGGTACTGGCGAAAAAAGCGGCCAGCGACGCCGGTGCTTACGAGGCGCTGATGGTCGATTCCGACGGTTACATTACCGAGTGTGGCGCCACCAGTTTTTATATCGTCAAAGATGACCTGCTTTTGACCCGGCCACTGAATAACGACATCCTCGCCGGTGTTACCCGCAAAGCCCTGATCGCACTGTGCATCACCCACGGCATTCGCCTGGTCGAAAGCAAGTTTCGCCTCGAAGACGCACTGCAGGCGGACGAGGCGTTTATCAGCGGCGCATCGAGTTATGTACTTGCGGTGGTTCAGATTGACGATCAGCAGATCAGTGGTGGCGTACCCGGATCCTGGTTTCTGAAATTACGCGATATTTATATACAGCATGCCCGCGCCAACGCGATTTGATTTTTAAGCGCGGTAAGTATAATTTTAGCTGAAACAATATATGGAGAACCCCGTGAGCTTATCTATCGATTCATTTCCCAATGCCCCACAAGGCGGGTCAATTGAGACTGCCGAAACCATTGCCAGCGCAGATGGTATCACCATGAACGACGATCTGTGGGAGCTTGTTAGCGCACTGCAGGAGTATTACGGCAAAGTCGAGCATCCCAAATTGCGTCAGGTCAAAGATGCCCTGGAAGAAAAATTTCATCAAATAGGCGGCATAAAATACCTGCACAAAATTGTCCCAACCGGACCGGTAGCCCAGGGTTGCAAACTGGCTGGCCTGGAAGTACCCCCGGGTACGATTGACAAATCCTTTGGCAGTGTCGCCTGATAGGGATTGGGTTGTTGCGATCTATCTAAGGAGCCTCTAATCTAATTCGTAACCGTAGTCCTGTTTTGCCTGTTGCTCGCTGATATAACCGCGTTCAATATCTTGCCGGACCAGTGCCTGGTCGCGACTCAGCGGATCTCCATAACCACCACCACCGGGCAGGTTCAGGACCAGGCGCCTGCCATCGGGTATCCACTGCTTGCCTTTAGATTGCATCGCAGTGCCATCGTCGAGGCTAACGCTACCGGCTGAGCCGGACAAGCCACCATCACGACCTCGAGCTGGATTGTCACAGCGGTCGAACATGGCATTAATGTACATCCTGTGCCCAGGATTAGCCGAGATTTCGATTACCTGGCCGAGCCCGCCACGCTGCGCTCCGGCGCCACCCGAGCCTTCACGCAATTCCTTGCGCCATATCGTGATCGGCCCGACATGCTCGGTAACCTCTGAAGACATGGTATGCACACCCGACGGAAAGGCAGTGGCAGACAGACCGTCGAGACGCGGGCGCGCACCGGTACCGCCCGAGTTGAACATCAATATCTGTGATTGGCGCAGTACTTCACCGGCTGCTGCTTCGCTACCTTCTATCGGGCTGGCACCGAGTTGCACATTCCATAATGCGCTCGATCCCTCCGCGGGCACGGTATCGGGCAGCATCTTGTGCAACGCACCGAGTACAATGTCGGGCAAAAATTGCCCCAGCACATGACGAATCGCCACCGGTGCGGGATGAATTGCATTGAGTATACAATTGACCGGGGCTGTCACCTTGAATGGCTCCAGCGAGGCATGATTATTTGGAATCGACGGTGCCAGCGTACACTTGAGTGCATAGCAGGCGTAAGCCGTGGTGTAGACCAGGGGCACATTGATGCCCTTCGCGCTCAATCCAGAGGTACCTGTGAAATCGGCAAGCACCTGGCCCTCGGAGACATCGAGTCGAACCTTCATATGTACCGGGCCGTCATATCCATCGGCGGTTAACTGGTTATGATATGAACCGGGGGGCAGGTCTTTTAACTGATCCAGGGTCGCACGCAAACTGTGACTGAAAATGAAGTCGCGCAATCCGTTCAAATTGTCGAGCTTGAACTCGTCCATCATCTCCATCAAACGCCGGTGGCCTATCTCATTACAGGATGATAACGAGTAAAGGTCACCAATGACCTGGTCGGCTTCGCGAACATTGTGGCGCAGGATATTGATCAGGCGCATGTCGACTTCGCCACGCTCGGCAAATTTCATGATTGGAACGTAGATCCCCTCTTCGTAGACCTCGTTTGCGTCCGGCCCAAAGCCGCGGCCACCGACATCGACGACATGCGCGGTACAGGCAAAATAACCCACCAGTTTGCCATTTCTAAAAGACGGATTAACGAAGGTAAAATCATGCAAATGTCCGGTGCCCTTCCAGGGATCGTTGGTAATATAGGAATCACCCTCGAAAATATTATCAATACCAATATCTGCAATAAAATGGCCGACTGCTTCAGCCATTGCATTCACATGCCCCGGTGTGCCGGTAACCGCCTGTGCCATCATGCGGCCGTTTTCGTCAAACACGCCGGCAGAAAGGTCTCCGGCTTCACGCACCGAGGTAGAAAATGCGGTGCGCAGCAGCGTTAGCGCCTGTTCTTCAACCACCGAGATGAGCCGGTTCCACATCACCTGCATGTGCACACTAGACAATCCAGTTGCCATAGTCTCAGCCTCCCCTCGTTTTTCGTTGTACCAGCAAACAGCGATCGCTTTGCATGATGGCCTCAAATGCCGAGGTGACAATCGTCGTGGTTTCGTTTTCGACGATTATTGCCGGGCCACTCACCTGGTTACCGGCAACCAGCAGGTCCCGATCAAACAGGCCGGCCTCGACCATGGTTTGTTCGCGCGCGTCAAAAATACTGCGCTTCAATTTGGGTTTTACCGGCTCCGTTTTGGATAACCGGGTGACCGGCGGTACTTCGGCAAGTGGAGAACTTGCCTGCACCGACCAGTTCATGATTTCGATATCCAGACCTTCGAGCGCACGGCCAAACAAACGTATATATTCGTCCTCGAACAGGCGCCGAATCTCGTTTCGGTCTTC
>JAPUFZ010000312.1 GCA_027293245.1 Gammaproteobacteria bacterium | reverse complement strand
AGAATACTTACCTGGAACAGAAAGCGGATACGCTGGAAAATACTCGCTGGCAGCCATTTTTTGAGCGCATGAACGATGTCGTTATCCCCAATACAGTCATTCTTATAGAGCATTGCCGGGCTAACGGCACAGAAGTGATATTTGCCCGCATTGCCTGCTTGAAACCCGACGGACGTGATCGGTCGCTGAGCCAGAAAAAGCCGGGATTTAACTACTTACTGTTGCCCAAAGATCGCCTGGATTCTCATTTTGTCCCGCAGATTAAACCGAATGAGGATGAAATTACAGTATTGAAGACGACAGATAGCGCGCTCACCGGCACTAATTTACGTCTGATTTTACATAACATGGGTATAGAGAACGTTGTGGTCGCCGGAATTTTTACCGACCAGTCTATTTCATCGACCGTGAGAAGTCTGGCGGATGAAAGTTATAACGTGGTGGTCGTAGAAAATTGTTGCGCGGCAGCGACGATGGAGCTACACCGTCACGAGCTTGAAGTCATCAATATGATTTATTGCCATGTCGCTGAACTTGGCGAAGTGTTAGGTTTCATGGATGGTTAGAAATCAGACGGTAATATTCTCTATAATCCATGGGTGCGAGTCGACTATCGGTATGTGTACCGCTGGCCTCCCATGTTGATTTCGGTGTTTCCGTAAAGTAGGATAAACCGACCGGCAACCGATGGAATTGCCGGGTAAATTAATAGCGGCCGGATTTAATGGGGTCGCACAAAAACCAATCGCTTTTATAAACGGCACGATGCACGAGAATGCTTTTGCACTATGGGCAACCAAGCTTGTTGCCGCTTTCGCCATTGCTAAAGGTGTCCGGGATGAAGATGCGGCTGATTGGATAGATCAGCTTGAGAAAGCTGATGCTGAAGGACGATTTGGTTTCGTCAGTGTACCGGTACTAACGACCGCGACTGCGGATTCGACTTCGAGTTAACATTTGACTGGACGATAACACTATGACTTCGCGAGTTTCGATATTAATCACAGGGGCATCCGGCGGTATCGGTCGTGCTGCCGCCATCGAATGTGCTAACCGGGGTGCCGCGATCGGAATCCACTATCACAATGACCGTAATCGGGCCGAGGCAACATTGGCTGCATTACCGGGTGAGGGTCACCGGCTGTACCAATGCGATATTACCGATCCTCAGGCTGCTGAACAATTAATCGATGCGGCCGACCAGGAGTTCGATGGCCTGGGAGTACTGGTGAACAATGCCGGGATATCGCAACGCCATCATTTCGAAGATATCGACTATGCCACCTGGCAGGACACCTGGAAACGAATCGTCGATACCAATCTTACTGGCCCCGCCAACCTGTGTTTTTGTGCCGCCAAAAAAATGATCGCCCGGGGCGGCGGCAGAATTGTCAATGTTTCTTCTCGGGGTGCCTTTCGTGGTGAACCGTTGATGCCATGGTACGGCGCTTCGAAAGCCGGCTTGAACGCCATGGGACAATCCCTGGCCCAGGCCCTCGGTCCCAAAGGAGTATTCGTATATACCGTCGCGCCGGGATTTGTCGAAACGGAAATGGCCGCTGCGACCCTTGCATCAGCCGAAGGTGACAGTATTAGAAATCAAAGTAGCATGGGCCGGGTGGCCCAACCCGAAGAAATAGCCAGCACCATTGGATTTCTTGCCTTTGACGCACCGGAATTTATGACCGGTTGCATCGTCGATGTAAATGGTGCGTCGTACCTGCGATCCTAATCCGGCATTTTCTATATAACCTTGAAAGCAGAAACAGGTATATTTCGGGGTATATCTCGGGGCATATCTCGGAGGTATATCCGAGTGCAGTTCATCCGAATAGATGGCGCCACTGTCGAATTAAGTATACCGTCCCTTTAATACCGCTTGAGGATTACTTTGCTTTAGCAGACATTTTTGCCGCCAGTTTTTTAATTTTGTCGACCTGTTGTTTTTCCCAGCGTTGGCCGGCGGCCAGCATCATTTTGGCTTTCTTCTCACCCAGTTTAAGAAATGACTGCTCACGTTTTAACGAGGCTCTAAGTTTCTCATTCAATACACTGATCTCGGCTTTAGCCGCATCTCTGGCGAGCTTGAGTTCTTCTTTAGCCGCATTTTTAGCCTGTCTTAATGTATCCTTTGTCGCTTTCAGGTCTTCTTTCAACTTCTTAAGAAATGCCTTGCGCGAATTCGTAGCAATTTTACGTTTACTGACGGCTCTCTTCTTAGTCACCGTTGCTTTTTTGGCTACTACTTTCTTCCTGGCAACGACTTTTTGGTTCGTTGATTTGCTGGCGTCAGTTTTCTTTTTCACAGTTGATTTTTTGGTAGCGGGCATAGTCAATTCCTTAAGAGTTTGATATCAGTAAAAGAGTTTAGAACAGTTGCGAACGGATATATCCTGTTTACAAGATTATTTATTCGAGTTAATAAACTCAATGCCAGGCTCAAAATTACACTGGTTTCGACTCACAATCAACGGCTGATTCAAATGACAGGTTGTAAGCTCATTGAATGTCCCGTTGGCAGTATCGTTGCCGGGGGACGATCCTGGGACCGGACTTTTAGGAAAGGGTCTTTTATTTGTCCTATACTTTAGTTATTCCCATCCAGCGGAGTTAAATCCATGCGCCACCTTAACTTACTGATCTGTCTGGCTTTCCTGTCAGCCTGTGGTGGTGAAACACCCCAGGCAAGCAAGCCTGAAGTTTCCACAGCGGAAGCCGCCGAACCGGCAGCGAAGACCGACGATGTCCTTTTCCAGGGCCAACGCAGTGCTTTGCAAAAAGCAAAGGGGGTCGAGGATATGTTGCTGGAAGCCGATGCGAAGCGGCGCGCGCAGATGGAAGCGCAGCAGTAACAGAAATACGGTCAGAGAGCCTGGTTTCTAATATCCTAAGAAACAGGTCCCCGATCACTCATATTCGGCCATCGACAGCATAACTTCACGATCGGATTGTCTGCGGTTGTCCGCAGTGATATGGTTTCGGGGTCAACAGGAGATGACCAGGATGGATCAAAACACACGAAATCAAATCGACTGGCAACAACCGTTTCCGCATGAAGAATATTACGCGCGCCAGAACAGGGTGCGCGTTGCGCTTAAAGCCCATGGTTATACTGGTATTCTGATCTCGAGTCCGCCCGACTTGAATTACCTGTTTGGCTACGATCAAATCTGGTTTTCACATGACAGCCTGGGCGTGTGTTTTCTGCCCGCAGACGAGGACGAGTTTGTATTCTTCGATAATGATGGGCATGAAATGCTGGTGTCGATCTATCCGGAAATAGCCAACATAGTTTATTTCAGGCGCGGCAAGGTTGCCGATCATATAAAGGTGATCGCCAGTGAAGTGTTGCGTCGGGGCTGGGCTCAAGGGGCGATTGCACTGCAGTCGCGCTGTTACGGCCCACATCCGGACCATCTTCGGGCGATTGGACGGGTCTGGCAAGACGCGGGTGGGGAAATTGCTGATGGGTCTGATCTGATTGAAGATATTAGACTAATCAAGTCAGGGCGCGAGATCAAAGTAGTGCGTGAGGCGGCAGAGATTGCTGTTGCGGCGATGTCACTGGCCCGTGATTCGATCAGTGTGGGCATGCGTGAAACCGACCTGGAGGCAGTAATCGTCGGCGAAATGATGCGGCGCGGCGGTGGTTATCCCGGCATCCGCACGATGATTGGTGGTGGTCCAAGGGCGGGCGTTCATCACGAACCCCCATCGCATCGCAAGTTCCGTAACGGCGACGTCATCCACATCGACTTTTGTGCTTCTCTGCATCGCTATCACGTTAATATCTGTCGCAGTTTCGCACTGGGTGAGGTCGATGTGCGCTGGATCGATCTGTTTGAGCGCAACGAGCCGATGATGGAGGTGATAGTCGCCGAGATCAAAGCGGGCGACTCGATGGTCAAAATCCAGGAAGTGGCCGATGCCTTTGCCCGCGAGCATGACCTGGCACGCTACGAATGGCTGATTGGTGGCTATACGCTTGGTATTGCGATGCCGCCGGACTGGGTTGGTCGACACCGGCCACGGCCACGTGAGGATATACCACCGCCCGATCTGGAACCGGGGCTGGTGATGAATTTTGAGAACCAGTATGACGTTTTTGCAGAGAACTGGTCGAGTGCCCCCGGTGCTGGCTTGATCGATACGTTATTAATGGGCGAAGCATCGCTGGAAATTATTACGCCTTTGTCGCGTAAGCTGGTTCAGGTCGGCTGATGCGTGATAGCTATTGACTGATTTGCACCGGTATGCGATGCGCGCCGAAGTTACCCGCTGTCGCCTCGAAATACCCGGGCACAGTGGTACCGCATTTGGCGCAGCTGCCATATTCGTCCAGACCCCAGCGGCCGAGCTGGTACCAGTCGCGTTCGATCAACAATTCCCCGCAGTGATGACACCAGGTACTGGAACCGCCTGTGTCGTGTACATTGCCGGTATAGGCGTAGTGCACACCATTGTCTAGCGCGATCTTGCGTGCTTTGGTCAGGGTTAAGGCTGGGGTGGATTTGATATCCATCATTTTCCAGTCGGGATGGAACGCGGTGAAGTGCAACGGTACCTCGGGTCCCAGATGTTCAACCACCCAGGCAGTCATTTCCTGCAGCTCCTGTTCGGAATCGTTTTCGCCAGGAATCAGCAGTGTGGTCACCTCAAGCCAGGTATCGGTTTCATGTTTGATATATTCCAGGGTTTCCAGTACCGGTGCCAGATGACCCCCGCAAATCTTGTGATAAAAACGCTCGCTGAACGCCTTCAGATCGACGTTGGTCGCATCCATCGATTTAAAAAACTCGATGCGAGGCTCCGGGTCGATATAACCGGCAGTGACCGCAACCGACTTGATGTTGTGCTCGCGACAGGCCTGAGCGACGTCCACCGCGTATTCAAGAAAAATGACCGGGTCGTTGTAGGTATAGGCAATACTGCGGCATGACATTTGTTCACAGACCTGCGCCAGCTTTTCAGGTGAAGCGCTGTCCGCCAGGGTATCCATCTCGCGTGATTTGCTCATATCCCAGTTCTGGCAAAATTTGCAGGCCAGGTTGCAACCAGCGGTTCCAAATGATAATACCGCGCTACCGGGGTAGAAGTGATTCAGTGGCTTCTTTTCGATCGGGTCGACGCAAAAACCGCTGGAACGTCCATAGCTGACCAGTTTGACTTCATCATCCAGGTGCTGACGCACGTAACAAAGGCCGCGTTGACCTTGTTTTAGGTGGCAGTGGCGTGGACAGAGATCGCACTGCAGGCGACCGTCTTCCATCTTGTGCCAGTACTGTGTCGAAACAATGGTATCGTCCATGGCTTGTAAATATGGGCATCATAACCATATATCAAGGAAGCCTATTATACTAAACCAAATCAGCTTAGCGAGATAGCAGCATGAGCACACGCGAAGCCGCCGTTGCCGGCTCTTTTTACGAGGCACAAACCGCAGACCTGCGACAACAGGTGAATCAGTTTGTAGCACAGTCGCCAGAGGTTTCCTCGGTGAAGCCCAAGGTACTGATCGTACCGCATGCGGGATACGTTTATTCCGGTTCAACCGCTGCCCAGGCCTACCGCAGCCTGGAGTCGCAGCGAGATGGTATCCGTCGTGTGGTGTTACTCGGCCCCGCCCACCGGGTTTACCTGGAGGGTATGGCGGTGCCGTCGGTGGATACATTTTCGACACCGCTTGGCGAAGTACAGCTCGACGCGCGGGCGATAGAGCAAATTTTGACCCTGCCTGGTGTAATCGTATCCGACGAGGCGCATCGTGAGGAGCATAGCCTGGAAGTGCAATTGCCTTTCCTGCAGTCGGTCCTGAAGCAATTTACCCTGGTGCCGATCGTCGTTGGTCACTGCGATGCAAAGACGGTAGCAGCAGTAATCGATGAACTCTGGGGTGGGCTAGATACACTGGTCGTGATCAGTACTGATTTATCCCATTTCCATTCCTACGAGGCAGCACGGCAGATCGATGCCTCGACCTGCGATCGTATACTGCAAAAATCGAGCGACTTGTCAGGGGAGCAGGCCTGCGGTGCGCGAGTTGTCAATGGCCTGATGTCTAGCGAGCATAGTCGGTCACTCGATGTGGAGTTATTGAGTGCCTGCAATTCCGGTGATACGGCCGGCAGCAGGGACAGGGTAGTGGGTTATGGCGCCTTCCTTTTGCATTGATCTTGGCGAAACGGAAAAGCTTCGCTTGCTTGAGATTGCGCGGCAATCGATCGAGTCGGGTTTGAATGGTGGTAATATGTTGCGGCTGGATGGCCAGCAATTGAACGGTATGCTCGCCGCTCAACTTGGCACATTCGTGACGCTGACCCGGAACGAGGAGTTGCGTGGTTGTATGGGTACGCTGGAATCATCGGACCCACTGGCACATACTGTGGTCTCCTGCGCGTTTAACGCTGCATTTCGGGACCCGCGTTTTGCGCAGTTAAATACCTCCGAAATGGCCGACACCCGGATAGAAATTTCAGTTCTGTCGCAGATGGAACCGTTTGCCGTTACTGACCGCGAGAACTTGCTAAGCCAACTGCGCCCGCATGTCGATGGTCTGCAGTTGGAAGACGGTCACTATCGTTCTACCTTTCTGCCCAAGGTGTGGGAAAAAATCGGCGCGCCCAGGGAATTTCTCCAACAACTGCTGATCAAGGCCGGGTTATCGTTTGATTACTGGTCAGAGACGATCCGCTTCCAGCGCTACCAAACAATTTCATTCGGCGAGATGGATTTTTTTCCAGTTCATGGACCGGAATGATAATAAGGGGTCAGACTCAAATAATATCACGCTGTTATATTTTCCTGGTTGTAGCGCCCCCGAGTAATCACAAGTACAATGTCCCGTAATAGCCTAAGAAAGAGTTCTCACTATGGCCACCAATCGGCCTAAAGTAATTAGTCACTGCGCTAAATCTCCGTATTACTCATGTACCTGGAGCGATGCTGCGCTCTACGGTGAATACGCCGACCGGCTGGTGCTGCTATCGCTGGGCAATGATACCAACGAAGAGTACTGGAAGTTACGCAAATCGGTTGGTTTGTTCGATGTGCCGGAGCGCCCGGTGGAAATCACCGGTCCGGATTCAGTGAAGTTTCTCAATTGCGTATTTACCCGTCCCGTTGATACGCTGCGCACCGGACGTGGATCCTACGCGCTGCTGTGCCATCAACGTGGCGGCATGGTGTGCGACGGTATTGTGTTCAAACTCGCGGAAAACCACTACTGGTATGTACACGCCGACGCCGATGTGTATACCTGGCTGGTGGCCCTGGCTGGCGATTATAAGGTCAATATCCGGGATCCCCGCTCCTGGGTATTACAGGTTCAGGGCCCTCGCTCCATGGAGGTGCTTGCCAAAGCCTGTGATGACGGTGGACCGCAGGAATTTCGATATTTTGACATCACACAGTCGCGCATGGGAGGCCAGGAAGTACTGGTCAGCCACACCGGTTGGTCCAGTGAATTGGGATTTGAGGTTTACAATCTGGATCCTGATGTAGACGGCCCAGCCCTGTGGGACCATCTGCTGAGCGCTGGTGCCGACCACGAAATCGGGGCATGCGGGCAATTGTCGATGAATATTCGGCGCATCGAAGGGGGAATACTCAACTACCTCACCGACATGGACTGGCATACGACACCCTACGATGTCGGACTTGGGCAATTCGTCGACCTCGAAAATCATGATTTCATCGGTCGCGACGCATTAATCCGCGGCGAAAAGACGGCGCGTTTTACCGGGTTCAAGTGCCATGCGGGCAGGCCCGGATATGGTGCGGCAATCGTGTCAAAAGGGCAGTCCGTGGGGCGGGTTACAGCCTATGAAATCTCGCCCTATTTGAAATGTGGTGTCGGATTTGCTTTGCTCGACTCTCCGGAGTTTATGCAACAAACTGGATTGGGAGTCGTCGATCGCGAAGGCCGTGAATGGCCTGTTGAGCTGGTAACACTGCCATTTTATGACAGGGAAAAACGAATTCCCCGTGGCCTGCCGCCGATAGACGGTATGTTCGACCAGGTGTCCCCATAATTAAGCTCGGCCACATCCAGCCATTTTAAAATTTTTGGCTAATGACCATTCTTTGCCAGCCACCCTGATTTCAGAAGTGGCCTGGCTTTATCAACGGATGGAGAAAGACGTATGGCAGCAAAGGCTTAACGCGCGTAGCGGTTGACGAATCGTTTTAATATTTCCTGGGCATAAGGGGTGTCTTTCTGACTGACTGCCTCGATCAGCTGTTCGGCTTCTTCGGGCTTGAAGTAACCATGATTTTTATAGGTATGGATTCTCAGGGTAAATCCCTCGCAATCCCCCTCCGGATGAAACTGCGTCGCGTAAATATTTTTACCGATACGAAACATTTGTACCGGGCAGGCCTGCCCGCGTATTAACAGGGTTGCAGTATCGGGTGTTACATCACAGGCTTCCTTGTGCCCGAGCAACACGGTAATCGCATCGGGAAATCCAGACAGTAGCGCATCATTTTTGCCTTTTTGCGTGAGTTTTATTTCTACGCCACCAACCGCTTCTGCATATTTTCCCGAGATCGGTGTGTTCAGGTATGAGCCTAACAGGCCACAGCCGGAACAGGCCCCCAAAAATGGGAAATCGTTTGCGACTATGTCATCTAACAATCGCTTGAAGTCATTTTCTATCTTTTTCTGGATGGTTGATTTTTGGTTTTCTGGCGTGCTGATGTCAAATGGGCTACCACCGACAATCACTGCTGAATAGTCGTCCAGGGATAATTCAGGTATGCCGGTTTTTTCTATACGTATGCGGCAAACGTCTTTTTCATCGAGCCCGCCGTACTTTAGAAACGCCTGGAACTCGTTGTCTGAAGTACCGTCTTCCGGACGCAGTTGTAAAATCAGAAATGGTTTTGTGATAGTCATGAAAGTAGATAAAAATTTTCGGGCATATTACATTAGTCCGGTGCTTGCAAATAGCGTGTTGGCGTCGTGCCAAGGCATCGACGGAACATGGCGATGAAAGCGCTGCTATTCTGGTAGCCAAGTTCCAGCGCAATGCTGGTCACACTTTCACCTGTTGCTAACAGTTCCAGGGCACGAAGCAAGCGACGCTGTTGTCGCCAGGCTCGAATAGACATGCCTGTTTGGCCGGTGAATAGTCTATTGAGCGTACGCTTACTGGCCCCTGCTTCTCGCGCCCATTGGTCGAGGTTGCGAGAGTCGGATGCCTCTTTCATCAGTGCCTGGGTTACTCGCCGCAGACGTTGATCCTCAGGTAATGGG
>JAPUFZ010000311.1 GCA_027293245.1 Gammaproteobacteria bacterium | reverse complement strand
GTGGCCGTGACAGTCGTATTCGTCGCTGGCGGTTATGCGCACCTGGTAAAACTCTCCAATCTTCAGTTCCTGTTCAGCATCGATATAAACCAGTCCGTCAATTTCGGGGGCATCGGCATAAGATCGGCCAACAAAGCCATCTTCGATTTTCGCCTCTACCAGTACCTGCAATTCCTGTCCTACCCGCTGGCGTAGTTTGGCCGTGCTGATAGCCTGCTGTTTTAACATAAATTGGTCGTATCTTTGCTGCTTTATCGCATCCTGGACCTGGTCGGGCAAGTCGTTAGCGGCGGCGCCCTCAACCGGCGAATAAATGAAACATCCGACTCGATCAAGCTGTGCGGCGTCGAGAAAGTCGAGTAGATGCTGGAAATCATCGTCGGTTTCGCCGGGGAATCCGACGATAAATGTACTGCGTATTACCAGTTCCGAACAGAGCTCGCGCCAGCGATGAATCCTTTCCAATACGCGCTCGCGATTGCCCGGTCTTTTCATCGCCTTTAATATTTTTAGGCTGGCGTGCTGAAACGGAATGTCGAGGTAGGGCAATATCAGGCCATCGGCCATGAGTGGAATCACATCGTCGACGTGCGGATAAGGGTAGACATAATGTAGTCGCACCCAGAGTCCGAATTGCCCGAGCGCCCGTGCCAGGTCAAGAAAACGAGTTTGCAACGGTTGTCCCTGCCAAAATCGGGTGGCGTACCTGAGATCCACACCATAGGCGCTTGTATCCTGCGAAATAACCAGGATTTCCTTGACTCCCGATGCCGCCAGGTGTGCGGCTTCCTGCATTACCTCGTCGATGGGGCGACTGACCAGGTCCCCTCGAAAGGATGGGATAATGCAAAAACTGCAGCGGTGATTACAGCCTTCCGAAATTTTCAGGTAGGCGTAATGCTGGGGTGTCAGCTTGATCCCCTGTTTCGGGACCAGGTCGAAAAACGGATCATGCGGAGCGGGTAAATGACGGTGCACGGCTTGCATAACCTCATTCTTTGCCTGTGGGCCGGTTACCGCCAGCAAGTCAGGAAATTTTTCCCTGATCAGGCCAGCTCTTGCGCCGAGACAGCCGGTCACCACGACCTTACCATTTTCGCGCAACGCCTCGGCGATGGTTTCGAGAGATTCCTCGACTGCCGAGTCGATAAATCCACAGGTATTGATAATCACCATATCGGCTTCATCGTAGCCCGGTACCAGGTCATAGCCTTCGGCTCGGAGTTGGGTTATCAGCCGTTCAGAATCAACTGTTGCCTTGGGACAACCAAGGCTGACGAAACCAATCTTGTGGGGTGTTTTTTGCATAAGTTTATTCGAACAAAGCCGGCAAGAAAAATTCACTCACCAATAACGGCTTGTCATCGATGCTGAACAATGAGCGCCTGCCCCATATTTTCTCACAGTTAAGATCACTACCCGACATTGCGATTTCGAATAAAGCGTCCTTATGGGCTATGCTAGCCAGCTGTTGTCTGGTCCGGCGTAACCCCGGGTTTGAAAATAAATAGGCCCCCAGAGGGCGATCTCCGAGGAACTGTAATCGGCGGTGTCTGCCTTTCAGGGTTTTCAAAGGAATGACCGAGCGCGCGTATACGCAGACAGTCTCACCGCATAACAATTGCACCTGTCTCAGTAGTGCTAGTTGGCGGTGAGGAATATTTAATAATCTAGCTTCGTCAATTTCGGGCTTAACCCATTGTTGGCTGAGCACACGCACCGAGAATTGGCGAGGGCAAAATTCCATTAAACGCCGGGTTAGAGAACCCTGATCATGAAGCCATGAAACGACTTCAGGATCGAGTTTTTTGGAATATATGTCACTAGGCCTGAACCAGGAGGAAGTGCCGGGGTGTTTCAAGAAAAATACATCGGGAAATAAGGTAAAGCCATTATCCTCGAAATTAATGCGTAGCGCAAAAAGCGAATTTTTGACTATATTAGTATGGTGGATGAAAAACATAAGACATGATCTAATGAGTCAATACAAAATAGCTGGAATACGCATGAGTAGCATTAAGTCTGCGCTGATCACCCTGTGCGCTTTATCGGCACTGTCATTTTCGAGCCATGCCGAATTACGCGATCAGGGGCTCAATTCAATTTTACAAATTATTGACAAGGCGATTGCTGAAATTGTCCTGCAAGACCCGGATAGGGCCGCCGAAGACGACATATTTGATCCCCTTCGCATAGAAAATGCAACAGCGGCAGTTGTCAATCTGTCGAGAACCCTCGGTACCCTGAGTTATTCCAGGTTACAGTGTGGGGAGGCTGAAGTGCTGGCGGAATTTACTCAACGAGTACAGAAAATGCCTGAACAAAGCCGTAACTCGATGCGTGATGCCTTCCAGGAAGGGTTTGATAAAAGCAAATTCGATACCGTATTGCTCTCGGATGATGAATGTAAACGTCTGACACAGTCGAGATCCCGCGTCGAAAGTGAAGTAGTAGCGCTCGTCGACGTCGGCGAGGACAAGTCACCGGAAGAGCAGGCAGTAGTCGAAGAGGTGGTCGAGGAAGAAGCAGTAGACGAGCCCAGGCTACGTCATTTGCGCGTCGCTGAACTCAGCGGGCAACTGGCCTATAAGCGAAAAATATGTGATGGAGATAAAGTCTTTACCCGTGATTACAATGCGTTTGTAGAAAGTGTGCCGGAAGAATACCAGGAAGAGGTTAAAGCTACCTACTGGAAAGGTTATAAGCATGGCAGGCGCCTGAATCCGAATTTAACCCCAGATTCCTGCTAGTCTTCACCCGGGCTGCTTAATAGCAGGTAAATACCCGGCAGCAGAAACAGCCAGCTCATCAATGGCATTACAAACTGGCCGCGGCCAATCATAATCGGCGCCAGCCCATCGAGGCCTACAATAATACTGCCACTGATCACAAAACTGGCGCCGATGATCGCACGAATGCTGCGTCGATTGGCGCGTCGAATTTCTTTTTCCAGCGACTCAACTTGTTTCGACTTCCATTCAATTTGTAATTCATCGTTGGCAATTTTATGGAGCGCCTTGAAAGTGAGTTGTGGCAGGTCGGGCAGATTCTCGGCAATGTACGGCAGGTTTTTCTTCAAACCCTTGACCAGTGCGCGCACTCCCATTTGCTCACTTAGCCAACGTTCGAGGAATGGTTTGGCGGTATCCCACAGGTCTAGCTGCGGGTAAAGCTGGCGTCCCAGTCCCTCGATATGTAAAAGCGTCTTTTCCAGCAAAAGTAACTGAGGCTGAATTTCCATGTTAAATTCGCGTGCGGTCTGAAACAGGCGCATCAATAATTGACCAAAGGATATCTCAGACAGTGGTCGTTGGAACATGGGTTCACAAACTGTTCGTATCGCGGCTTCAAATTCGTCGATACGGGTGTCACGGTCTACCCAGCCGGAGTCGACATGTAACTCGGCCACACGAGCATAGTCGCGATTGAAAAAAGCAACAAAATTTTCTGCCAGGTAGCGTTGGTCCTGTCTCGATAATGAACCCATGATGCCAAAGTCGATGGCGATATATTTCGGATCTTCCGGATTCTCGGGTGAAACAAAAATATTGCCCGGGTGCATGTCGGCATGAAAGAAGTTGTTTTTATAAACCTGGGTGAAAAAAATTTCGACACCTTTTCGAGCCAGAACCTCAAGATCGATATTATGTGCCTTGAGTTGTTCGATATTCGATACAGGAATGCCCTCAATGCGTTCGATCACCATAACTTTGGGTTTGCAATAATCCCAGAAAACCCGTGGTACATAGAGGTCGTTGGAACCTTCGAAATGGCGCCGTAGCTCACTGGCGTTTGCCGCTTCACGCACCAGATCGAGTTCATTGAGCAGGGTTTTCTCGAATTCCATGACAATCTGAATCGGCTTCACGCGTTTCGCTTCCTGCCAGTAACGATCGGCCAGGCGAGCCAGCACCATCAGCAGCTGGATGTCCAGCCTGATGCGTTGTTCGATATTAGGGCGTACAATTTTAACCACTACGTCCTCGCCGGTTGGCATCTGTGCGCTGTAAACCTGTGCGATAGATGCGGATGCCAGAACATTTTCATCGAAACTACTGAATAACTGATCAATCGGACTGCCGAGCTGTTGCTCGACGATGCTACGAGCCTGATCTAACGGGAAGGGTGGCACCTGGTCGAGCAATTTTTCCAGCTCGTCGACGATGTCATCTGGCAACAGGTCTCGCCGGGTTGACAGCATTTGCCCAAATTTGATGAAAATGGGCCCGAGCGATTCAATACAAAGACGAAGTCTTACCGCCTTTGACCGGGCTTTACTGCGAAACCAGTTGAACGGATTGATCAAGCCCAGCAACCACAGCGGCCGGAAGAAATGAATCGACAATATAATTTCATCCAGCCCGTAGCGGGCCAGGGTGAAATTAATCACGACGAGTCGAAAAAGAGTTTTCATGAATCGTTCGGAGATTCCTTTGCCAGGCTTTGTATCAGGTGGCGTAGGCGTGTCTCGGCACGTTCGACATCCTGCCTGAGCGTCGTGGCCTGCTGTTGAAAGCGCTCGAACTCAACCTGGGTTGGAGTCAGCCGGATTTCTTCGCGCAGGAATTCGCTACTGGTCTGCGATAGCGAGATCGCGCTCGCCCGCAGCCAGTCACCTGTCTTACGAACCTGCCGATGAATGCGGTAAGCCAGTACATCTCCGGTATAGTGCGAGAGCGCTTCTTCCCAGTCTAAATCGAGTTCGGTAAATATTTTCTGCATTTGCTGGGCCACGGCAGCATTGCCGTTAATACTAACGCCTTCCTGAATCGAGGTTGAAAGTTTGTCTTGCTGGGTTGCGAGGTTAATCAGCGCCATTAATCGGCCCGAGATAGTCGCATCGATGGCCTTCGCTGGTTCATCCAGGCTTAATCGGATGCCCCAGTTGCCGGGGTGGCAATACAATTTAAGGTCCAGGTCAGTCACATGAATTTTGATACAGCATCCCTGTAATTCACTGCAGCGCCCTGGTACCCGGGCGTCCATCGCCAGCAGCCGATTCCCCCCGATTTCGGTAAAAGCAAGCAGGGTACGGGTAATTTCAGTGAGCATATAAAGGGATTTTGCTAAATCAGGTGTGTACAGCTAACAATATTCATCGTCATGGCTCAATACTTGAAGGCTCGGTGCAATGCAACGATGCCGCCGGACAGGTTATACACGTCGACTTCATCGAAACCGGCTGCTTCGATCATCAGGGTTTTCAATGTCTGCTGGTCTGGATGCATGCGAATCGATTCTGCCAGGTACTGATAACTGGCACGATCATGAGCGATCCATTCGCCCAGTCGCGGCAGTATGTTGAACGAGTAAAAGTCGTAGGCTTTTTCCAGCGGCTGGCAAGTTGGTTTCGAAAACTCCAGTACGCACAGACGCCCGCCTGGTTTCAGGATGCGGCGCATCGAGCTGAGCGCTTTATTCTTGTCGGTAATATTGCGTAATCCGAATGCGATGGTAATGCAGTCAAAACTATTATCTTTAAAAGGCAGGATCTCGGCGTCGCACTGGATGGTTTCAATACGATTGACCAGGCCTTTGTCAATCACCCGATCACGCCCTTGTTGCAACATTGCGGCATTGATATCGGCAAGATAAACCTGCCCTGTTTCACCTACCAGTGCCGCCTGCTTAATGGCGAGATCACCCGTACCGCCGGCCAGGTCAAGTACTTTATGCCCCGCTCGCAGGCCGCAAAGTTCAAGCGTAAACTTCTTCCACAGACGGTGTATGCCGAACGACATGACATCGTTCATCAAATCATAGTTAGTAGCGACCGAATCAAAAACCTTGCCGACGCGCGCCTGCTTTTTGGAGGCGGGAATCTGGTCGAAACCAAAATGGGTGGTGGAATCTTTTTGCACTGACTGATCACTGAATGGTTAACAGGTGAACCATAGCAGATGTACGCCAGTCGGTCAGTAGATGCGTGCTAGTCCGTTTTACGCTCGTATCCGGCTACTGCCAGACGATCGAGATAGGCTTGCCATTTCAGGTCGTAATCTACGCAAAGTTCGTGAAGATACTCCCAGCTGTAAATTCCGGTGTCGTGGTTATCATCAAAAACCAGGCACAGAGCATAGTGCCCGACCGGTTCGATACGCGAGATATTGACATCCTGCTTGCCAATCTGTAGCACTTCCTGCCCGGGACCATGGCCCTGCACTTCAGCGGATGGTGAATAAACTCGCAAGTACTCGGTAGGCAATTTGAAATTTGATCCGTCCTCGAAGCTGAGTTCTAGTACATGTGAGACTTTATGGAAATTAACGCCGGTCGGTCGGATGCTGGGCATGGTTGGTACTCCTTTAAAGAATGTACTGACTCAGATCTTCTTCCAGAGACAGTTCACCGAGGTGCTCATTAACATAGTCGGCATCGATATTTATGGTTTGATCCGGCATATCCGAGGCGTCGAAGCTGACGCTTTCGAGCAACCGCTCCATCACCGTATGCAGACGCCGGGCGCCGATATTTTCCTGTTTTTCGTTAACCTGCCAGGCCACCTCGGCAATGCGGGCCAATCCATCATCGGTGAAAGTCAGCTTGATCCCTTCGGTTTCCATCAACGCGGTATATTGCTCGGTGAGTGAAGCGTTGGGTTCCCGTAGAATGCGGATGAAATCCTGTACGCTAAGTGCCGACAATTCTACCCGTATCGGTAAACGGCCCTGTAATTCGGGTATCAGGTCACTGGGTTTAGACAGGTGAAATGCGCCCGAAGCAATAAACAGGATATGATCGGTTTTGATCATGCCGGCTCTGGTAGAAACGGTGCAACCCTCGACCAGTGGTAGTAAATCACGTTGCACTCCTTCGCGAGACACATCTGCACCACTGGTTTCCTGGCGTCTTGTTACCTTGTCGATTTCATCGATAAAGACGATACCGTTTTGCTCGGCATTTTCCAGCGCAGCCAGTTTTAATTCATCTTCATTGATCATTTTCGCCGCTTCCTGATCGGTCAACAATTTCAATGCTTCTTCGACGCGTAGCTTGCGGGTCCTGGTTTTCTGGCTACCCAGGTTCTGAAACAAACCCTGGAGCTGATTGGTCATGTCTTCCATACCCGGTGGTGCCATGATCTCCACCCCAAGCGACGGTATTTGCAGGTCGACTTCGATCTCCTTGTCATTGAGTTTGCCCTCGCGCAGCATCTTGCGAAATTTTTGGCGCGTATTGGCGGCACTACTATCAGCTTCCTCGTGACATTCACTGGGCCGCGGCAGGAGCGCATCGAGCACTTTTTCTTCCGCCGCATCCTCGGCGCGGTGGCGTACCCGGCTGACCTCGGCTGCGCGCATGGCGTTTACCGAAACATCGACAAGATCGCGGATGATCGACTCAACATCGCGACCGACATAGCCAACTTCAGTAAACTTAGTCGCTTCAACTTTAATGAAAGGCGCGTCCGCCAGTCGCGCCAGTCGGCGCGCTATTTCGGTTTTACCCACTCCGGTAGGGCCCATCATCAATATATTCTTGGGTGTGATTTCGTTCCGCAGTTCCTCGTTTACCTGCTGACGCCGCCAGCGATTGCGCAGGGCAATCGCAACCGCGCGCTTGGCCTGGTCCTGGCCGATGATATGGTTGTCGAGTTCTTGCGTGATTTCACGCGGTGTCATGTGAGACTGGGTAATATATTTATTGTCCACGATCATTTCTTGCCGTAGTTAATTTCTTCGAAACTATGATTCAGGTTGGTATAAATGCAAATTTGTCCGGCGATCTGTAGGCCTTTCTCAACGATTTCACGCGCATTCAATTCGGTGGTATCGAGCATTGCTCGCGCCGCGGC
>JAPUFZ010000310.1 GCA_027293245.1 Gammaproteobacteria bacterium | reverse complement strand
TCAAGTCTCGTCGTAGACTGATCGTGGAAAATCTTGCGCTGCGGCAACAGGTGACGATGCTTCGAAATCCGTGAAGCGTTGCCCCGTGTTGGAGGGCTACATCGTCGTTATACGCGAGCAGTCGCGTGAATTATGCCCACGAAGTCGGGCAGGTCTAACGATTAAGTTTTCAGGAGGGGCCAGGGTTAAGACTCAGGCCTTGTGGAAGGGTTTTTCGCCTTGAATGGTGACGCGATGGCCGCGGCGTTCTTCCGGCCAGTAATCCCACACAGCGAAATGCTGGACGCAGCGATTGTCCCAGAACACCATGTCATTCTTTTGCCAGCGCCAGCGGATTTGAAATTCCGGCCGCTGACAATGCTGAAACAGGAATTCCAATAGCGCGTCGCTTTCCTCGCGTTCCAGGCCGACGATGCGAGTGGTGAAGCAGGAATTGACGTATATCGCCTGTTTTCCCGTTACCGGATGGGTGCGGATCACCGGATGCTCGGCACTTGGATATTCCATACTTGCATCGTCGACACCACGGTCCGAATAACGCCCACGATATAGATGTTCCGACTCATGCATCGCGGTTAGGGATGAGAGGATGCGTTTCATCAAATCAGACAAGGCTTCATAAGCCGCATACATGCTGGCAAACAAAGTATCGCCCCCGTTGGATGGCAGCAGGTGCAATTGCAAAGCCGTGCCGAGCGGTGGTTCTTCGTCGCAAGACACATCGGTATGCCAGAAGTTGCCATTCGCGATCTTGGAATCCTTATGCGCATGAATAACGAAGATTTCCGGGTGATCAGGATGGGTGGGTGCCGCCGGATGGGTATGCAGATCGCCAAACATCCGGCCAAAGCGCACCTGTGCTTCGGGCGCCAATTCCTCCTGTCCACGAAAAAACAGGACCTGGTGCTCGGCAAATGCGTTATGAATTTCATCAAACTGCCGGTTGCTCAAGGGCTCGCGCAAGTCAACGCCACGAATTTCGGCCCCAATCGCCGGACTAAGCGGCGTGATTTCGATCGAATTGTTGTTCATTCCATTTTTCCTTCATGTCCCGCTGAAAGTGCCTGCCCTTGAAGGAAATCGCTGCCATTGGCTTACCTCAAGGGTTCGTGATCCTATCGCAGCCTACTGATTGAGACAGAACCTCACTCGGTGGTTGTGCTTACGCTTCAGTCAGTTGCTGCCTTTCACGAAAAGCATCTACGGCGTCCCGTTTGCTGAAAAAGAAATGATCATCACCCAATGCCTCGTAGAACCCCGAAGTCTGCATGAAGTCTTTTACCCGCCCCTTCACATTCGTGAAATACAGCTCAATCCCGGAATTGCGAAAATCTTCCGCAATTTCAAACAAAGCCGTATCAGCGGAACTATCGATCTCGTTGATGCTGCTGGCATCTATGATAAAACAGCGAACATCATCCTGGCGGTGGTAGATAAGTTGATATATTCGGTCTTTCAAATAAGACACATTGGCAAAGTACAGTGAAGAATCAAGCCTGAAAATAACAATCCCATCCAGCTGCCTCGCTTCTTCCGAGCGTTCAAGATTGCGAAAGATATCAGTCCCGGGCACCCGCCCAAATTCAACCGAGGGCGGCCGGGTAATACGGCTGAGAATCATTAAAAGTGACGCCAGGATACTGAGCAGGATACCACTTTGCACCCCCGCCAAAAGTGTTGAAAAAAAGGCGAACAGCAGCAACAAAAAATCCTTACGCCCAAGTCTAAGCAAGCGGCGCGGTTGTTCCAGGTCAAGCAGGCGCACGACAGCAACCAATACCACAGCCGCCAGGCTGGCCTTGGGCACATAATAGAACAAGGGCGTAAACAACAGCAGGGTAAGGGCAATCACCAAAGTGGTAATGAAGGCCGCCATGCGGCTCTTGGCACCTGCTTCTGCATTCACCGCGGTACGGGAAAAACTACCGGCAACCGGGTAACCACCAAATAAACCCGCAGAGACATTGGCTGCCCCCAGCCCCACCAACTCCCGGTTTACATTTACTTCATAGCGGTACTGGGCTGCGAACTTTTTCGCTACCGCTATGGACTCCATAAAACTGACAAAGGCGATGGTTAAAGCCAGATAGAATAGCTCCAGCAGCGTATCCATTTCAAATACGGGTATTTTCGGCGTGGGCAAACCCTGGGGAATGTCTCCCACAACGGCCATGCCGGTTGCCGGTAAGTCAAAGGCCCAAACGAACAATGCACCCGCTACCATCACCACTAATCCCCCAGGGAGTAAGGGGTTCCAGCGCTTCATAAGCACCAGCAAGACCAGCGAGGCCAGGCCAATAAATACGGTGGGCAGATGAATCGTGTTCGCTTGCAATTCAAACAGCAAATAGCCCAAAACATGGTGGACTTGCTGACTGACGGGCAAGGTCACTCCAAGTATATGGCCCAACTGACTGAGACCGATAATAATTGCCGCCGCCGAAGTAAAACCGCTGAGCACGGGGTTGGCAAGAAAGTTGACCATGAAGCCCAGTCGAAAAAAACCAAATACGATTTGAATCAGGCCGACCATGACAGCAAGGAGAATCGCCATGCTGATGACATCCTGGCTTTCGGCCAGGGCAATCACACCCAGGCCGGATGCCACCAACAGTGAGTCCAGTGCCACCGGCCCCACTTGCAATTGTTTTGAAGTGCCAATCAAGGCGTAAACGGGTAGAGCGGCAAGCGCCGCATACAACCCAGTAATCGGTGGCAACCCCGCCAGCAGCGCATAGGCCATTGCCTGGGGAATCAGCAACACCGCAACCGTAAGTCCGGCAATACTGTCCGCTCGCAGATTCGCTGTATTCCAAGCGAACAACGACAGTGCGTTGTGTCGGTTACTATTCATTGGGGTAGGCTTAATTACCGATTAACGGAACACATAAATAGGGCTGGACCAAATTACGTGGCCGTCTTCCTGGGTAATTCGGACATAAAGCGCATTATCCCGATCGTCGACTAAAGCTATTTTTCTTTCTATCGATACCGCTTTATGGGGGTTTTCATCTGGCAGCCGGTAAACCCGAAGCTTGCGTCCCAGCCCCCCGGCATCAAATACTATTTCCTCAAAACCGATGTCTGCAACGGGAATATCGGCTTTAACCAGCTCGGTATCAATAGACAGCGTGCCGGCTGTCGGGTCGACCAGTAAAGCCTCAAAACCGGCGTGTCCCCCCGTTGTAATGGATGTCCACTCCAATAACTCAGGAGTAGGCTGATCGAAGCGCTTATCCAGGTTGTAGCGGTTAATCGGCCGCGCCTGCTCAAAGCTGTTCCCCTGGAGTTTGGCGTTGCCATCCCAGCTGGTTTCCCGGCCCCTGCCACGGTACTCTGAACCCTCCCAGGTCACACGGATACGTCGGCCGAGATCATCGGGCTGGTAGGGACGCAGGGTTTCCAGGGTTTCAAGCCCGTTGCGGATATCAATTCGCTCGATGGCAGCTGACGAATGGGCATCAATGAGCAGCGTTAATTCTGTGTCGTCACAGCGCAGAATATCGCCCATCATGGCGTCATTAACAGGCTGGCTGACTGTGGGACCCAAATGGGGGTCAGCATCAAATAGTTCTGCGGCATTGTCAAAACGGGCATTGACCTCAAGCAGCATTCGACAACCCGTTGTACCGTAGTGGTGACGTTTGCGCAGAGAATCCGCCAAACCGGCACGGGTCAATTCCGTAGCCAGCATACAGGTCAATCCCCCATAGGAACCAAATTTCGTTGCGCCGGGATGGCTGGCACCGGGGCGCCCCTTATGGCCGTCAGAATTTGACAGAATGCCTACCCGGTAACCTTTCTTAAAGGCATCTTCCACCAACCACTCAAAGCTCCCCCAGGCAGAGTGCACTTCCACACCCACCTCAAGTCGTTCATCGTGAGAATAGTCAATGTCGGCGTAGCGCCCGCCGATATGGGCGAAGACAACGCAGTCCCTGCCTTTCAATTTATCAAACATTTCCCTGGCATCGGTGGCATCTGTTTCGACGTCCGACAGGTCATTGACCAGTGCATGAGAGGAGCGGTGGATGGGCTGCCCCTCTTGCAGATAAAGGATATTCCTGTCACCACCCAGCCCGGTATTGCCAGACCATTCGTAACCGGGAAAGGTAATAAAGCGATGATCTTCAGTGAACTCCCGGCTGAGCTCATTCAAATGCTCCCAGAATTCCGTGGTAATCTGGAAATCATTCCCCTGGTGAACAACCGCATCCAAAAAGGCGCAATCGCGCCCGAAGTTGAAAAAATCACGGGCGGAATTAGTGCCGATAGTTTCTTCAGACTGGCCATGAAGGTCACCCCAGTAAGGTAGCAAGCCGGCTGTGGCCTGAATACGAAGCGGGTTGCTGGCAGCCACCATCTCACCATCCAACAGTATTGCTATGGTGAGATCACAGGCTTCCTGAACGCTAAGACCCTCCACAACAACGGCGTATTGACCTGGCGTAAAGCTGATTGATTCAGGCAGACCTTGCACCGGCTGGCTAGCTCGCAAGATGAGGGTCTGGTCGCATTGATCACTGGGATTTCCCCAGCGGTCTTCACCCTTGAGCGATAAGCGGAAAGGCTCACCGGCACGCCTCATGGTTGGCAGAATCGCTTTCCAGAGTTCAGGCTTGCCGGGCACGATTTTAATTTCCGGCTGCACCGGCAGCTCTACATAGTTATAGGTTGCGATAGCATCGACCAGCACACGAAACTCAAAAGTATCTTCACAAAAAGTCTGAACCCGCATGCCGGGGCTTCCACCAATGCGGTCACCAAATTTCACGACAATCCTGTCACCTTCGCGCAAGAAGCCACGCACTACTTTGATGTAAAGGGTCTTATCCCATGGCCGAATATTGCGTTTCATATCGTATTCGACCTGCAGAACCGCACCATTGGATGCTTCTACGGTCACATAGTTGGCCGCTTTGGGATCGTCGAATTGGGGCCTTCCCATATCACTGGCAAAGCGGTTCACGATTTTGATGGAGCCCGTATCGTCAATACCGAAATAGCCTGCGGTATAGGTCAGCGTAAAAGACTGGAAGGAACCGGCTTCAAATCGGCCTTCGGGGTCGATGATTGCGGTACCCATTTTCTCGGGCAAATAGGTTGAATGCGGCATTTAGTCCTCCTACAAATAGCGCGTAGATATCGCCTTACTCGCAGCACTGAGTGGCTATCGGGTTTTGGAAGCCAATTCTAAAGCTGCGACCTTTTTCCTTTGCTCGCGGTAATTGACGATCTCGCCACGCGCCAGCCGTGCACGGTAGCTTTCCAGTTCGCGTTTGAGGACGGGGGCAAGTATATAGAGCCCCAAAATATTCGGCACACAAATAACAAATACCAGCGCGTCGGAGAACTCGAGCACGGCACTCAGTTGGAGAATACAGCCCAGGGCCACAAATATGCAGAAGACAAATTTAAAGCTCAAGTCCGCCAACCTCCCCTCTCCCACCAGGTAGGTCCAACCCTTAAGGCCGTAATAGGACCAGGAGATCATAGTTGAGAAGGCGAACAGAATACCGGCAAGAGCAATGGCGTAGGGAGACCAGGAGATATTGCGCTCAAAAGCGTGGGAGGTCATGTCAATCCCCCCCAGGCCCTGGGTAAAATTGGGCTCGTAGTAAAAGGTTGTAATAATGACCAACGCCGTAATTGAACTGATCACAATGGTATCGATAAAGGGCTCCAATAGGGAGACATAACCCTCAGTAACAGGCTCATTGGTGCGCACCGCCGAGTGGGCGATGGACGCCGAACCAATACCCGCCTCGTTGGAAAATACCGCCCGCTGAAAGCCCAGGATCAAGACGCCCAGCGCTCCCCCTGCGACGCCATCGGGACTAAAGGCGCCAGTGATAATGGCGTTAAAAGCAAAGGGCAGCGCCGCGTAATTCATGCTCAGAATAACCAGCCCGCAGGTGCAGTAGAAAACAGCCATGAAGGGCACGATCTTTTCGGTGACCCGGACAATACTCTTGATACCACCGAGGATGACAGCGGCGACTACCAGGGCAAGCACCAGACCAAACAGCCAACCTTTGTCGGCAAACCAGCTATTTTCCGGACCACCCGTGACGTTAACAAATTGGACGTAGGCCTGGTTCGACTGAAACATATTGCCAATACCCATACAGCCGACCACAATGCCCAGGGCATAAAAGCGCCCCATTGCTTTACCAAACCCTGGAAGCCCCCTCTCCGCCAGACCCTTTTCCAGGTAGTACATCGGGCCACCCGATACCGAGCCGTCCGGATTCTCGCGACGGTATTTAGTACCCAGCGTACACTCGATAAATTTTGTTGACATCCCCAACAAACCAGCGGTAATCATCCAAAAAGCGGCCCCCGGACCGCCGATGGAAATGGCGATGGCAACACCACCAATATTGCCAATACCCACCGTGCCGGAAACAGCGGTACACAAAGCCTGAAAATGGGAAACTTCACCGTGATCTTCCGGATTGGCGTAGTCACCACGGGTCAGATGCAGGGCATGTTTAAAACCACGAATATTGATAAAGCCCAGATAGAAGGTAAAAAAGACCGCGCCCGCCACCAGCCAAACAACAACCAGGGGCAGCTGCGCGCCAAACAGTGGAACTTTAAAAAAAATAACGCTGGATATAACAACCGTGAGGGGCCGAATCGCAGCATTAACAAATTCGTCAATGCCTTTGGGCGCGTCAGCGAAAGCACTGGGAAACCACATCATCGCTGACAATAGTGACAACAAAAAGCAATTTCTTCTAAACATCAAACAAACTCCGGCTCGTTGTCTCCACGGCTTAAAGCCACACTTGTTAGCTGTGTTAGGGCCTGTTAACACTATTTGAGTTGGCGTTGTTGTAGTACCAGACAAACTTGACCGCTGTATCAACCGCTTCCGACCCCGAGTTAACGAAGTACGCCCTGCTCAATTTATCGGGAGCGGTTGCCAACAGTTTCTTCGACAGTTCTATGGTCGGCACTGTTACGCGGTGTGAAAAGGAGTGCGCGAACGGCAGTGTTTGTAACTGGCGGTGGGCAGCTTCCACCAATCGCGGTTCACTATAGCCAAGCCCGGTGCACCAGAGACCGGACAAGCCTTCGATATAGCGGTTGCCCAAATCATCCCACACGTAAATGCCCTCTCCGCGGGCGATGATCAAAGGGCCTTTCTGCTGGTGGGCGGCGAGGTCCGTATAAGGGTGCAGGCTATAGTTTGCGTCGCTGTGAACAAGCTCATCGTGTGAGTCAGTCATGCAGGGGTACTCGATTGCACTATCACTTGGAACCATCAGGAATGCAGGTCGCCCATGCAAATATATTTGATCTCCATATAGTCATCCATCCCATACTTGGAGCCTTCTCTCCCCATACCGGACTCCTTAACGCCGCCAAAGGGAATTTCAGCCCCGATGATGGCCACCTCGTTTACGCCCACCATCCCGTATTCCACACCCTCGCTAACACGCCAGACTCGACCGATATCGCGGGTATAAATATAGGAGACCAAACCAAACTCGGTATCATTGGCCATGGCAATGGCCTCTGCTCAAGCAACAGCTTGCCAATGGGTGTGGAACCGGTAAATGTGATTTTCCGCACAATCGGATTACGGGTGAGTTCATTGCCGATGGCGCTGGCGCTTTTACCCACCAACACATTCAGCACGCCAGCGGGAATTCCGGCGCGCGCTCCCAGTTCTGCCAGAGCCAGCGCAGATAACGGGGTC
>JAPUFZ010000031.1 GCA_027293245.1 Gammaproteobacteria bacterium | reverse complement strand
CACCCATGGATCGAACGGGGGCCTCGATATGTTCGGCAAATTCGGCCGACAATAATAGTGGCACCCCTACCTTTTTCGTCAATTCTTCGAGTCGTGCAGTTCGATTGACGGCCGCGCCCATGACGGTGAAATCCAGCCGATCCGGTGCACCGACATTGCCGTAAATGACTTGACCAATATGCAGGCCGATTCCGAATCGTATCTCCGGGTAGCCTTGTTGCAAACGCTGTTGATTAACGCTTTTGAGGTCTCGTAGAATATCGATAGCTGCATCCAATGCCAATTTGCAGGTGTGGCTGATATTCACATATGAATCTACAGGAAATACGATAAGCATTGCGTCCCCGATGAACCGTAATACCTCGCCACCGTGTTCGCTCACTGCCGCCGAAATGTATTCGAAATAGGTATTCAGCATCGATAGTAATTCATCGGGTGCCAGGGTTTCTGTCAACAGGGTAAAATCTCTCAGGTCACAGTACCAGATTACCGCATCGATTGTCTCTCCATCCCCCCGCTTGATAAGCCCATCGAGTACCTTGCCGCCTGCTCTGTGCCCAATATTAGGTGTCGAGTATCGTTTTAGCAATTCTTCGTATCGCTATTACATTTATCACCGGGGACAGAAACATAGTCAAAATTTCAAACTTTGAAATATCCTCAGTCGAGAAGCCACCTGGTGACCTTGTGAAAATGCTTATGATGCCGGGTTTATCAACCGGTGATTTGAGTTGCAATGTGACAGTATCGATACTCTCTTTGAATTCGGGTTGTGCAGAGTCGAGATCGGTTAAATCTTCCTCTCTGGAATCTTCATGCAGTAAGCAAAACTCGGTTGCGTCTCGACCCTGTAACCAGGTAAAGGCACAGGCGGCAACCAGCGGATGCAGGGTCCGAAAGGCTATGCGTAGACGAAATATGGGAGCTCCTGATTCCAGCAGTTTTTCACACAACCTGTCGGTGAACTCGACCGGCTCGATAACTTGCTGACCCTCGTTGAACAACCAGTCGACCACATGGCCTAGCGACCAGCCATCGGTAGATGCGAGAAGTTGAGACAGATTTTTTGACTGCATTAGGTGCCCGGTGTTGCGGGGGTCTAAATTTACATCAAAGCTGTTTTTCGCAGCTATTACCTGATTCTCAGATTCATATTTCCGGATCATGACTGCTTCCTTTTATTCGACAATAGTTTTTCAGCTGACAGGATAAGCAAATCGTAAGCTCGCGACTCGCTGTCTGCGCCTGGCAACAATCCCAGATAGTTTTCAAAATTTGTTTTGGCCTGTGCATATTCACCCAACCAAAGTAGTGCTACCGCTCGATAGTAGATTGGCATTGGTGTGATAATATGTTGCTGAATGATGAGCCTAATCTCCCGGTACTCCGCGCGGGTCAATAGCGAATGCTCCAATGAATCCACTTCCTGCAACAGGCCCTGCATAATTTCCTGACCCTGTTCGTGCTCAAGGTCCCGGCGTACCGAATCTAGCAAGATTTTAAACCGCTCCCAATTGACTACACCTGACGGATCGAGCCTTAGCCTGAAAATTTCCCGAAGACCAGTCGCGACAATCATCCAGCCTTCATGGCTACTGCTGGTCAGTTTACCCAGGTCCGCTACCGCAGGTGCAAGCTCACCCCTGCTCGCGTGAATCAGGCCTTTGCTATAGTAATACTGATCGCCGCGATCTTTGACCGGGACCTGGTGTAGAAATCTAGATGCTGTTGCGATATCTCCCTGTTCGAACTTGAGCAGGACAATTTTAAGCAGTGCAGAGGAATTTCCCGAGGCTTCCCAGAGTGAGTAGGCGCCCGACCAGTCATTCCGTTGCAGTGCTATATCTCCTAGCAACTCTTTTGCATCAGCATGATCGGGGATCCGACTGCCGATGTATTCGGCGCGATCCAGTCGTTTTTTGCTCAGGTAGTTTCGTGCAACCCTGACACATTGCATAACATCACCAGATACACCGAACAATGTTGAATCGAACCAGTCACGGAAATCAGCCTGCCAGGGTGCCGACCAGACTGCCTTTTTATTCAGGCTTAAAACATCACTGAGCAGATACTCCGGCGCGCCAAACTCGAGCAGACCGTTGTCATCTGTATTCAGTGGACCAGGCCCTAACCAGGCGCGAAGCCCCTTGTCGCCGGTAATCAAACTGGCGCCTGCGTCCTCGAGACCGAGGCTGTTACTGCCGGGCCACCCGGGCAAGGTCGTAGCTAAGCGGAGCTTAGAAAGTGGTCGCAGACTCCCCGCAATCAACAGGTCACCCTGCGAAATTTGATAGAGTGCCACGGACGGAAATACGTCGATGAAAGTGCGCAACTCGGCTTTCAATAATTGGGTGGACAATCCATAAAGAGGCACCCATTGCGCAAACACCCCTCCCCGGTTAAGACGCGCCTGCACTTCGGTGAAAAATTCCCGCGTGAACAGGCGCGCCGGGCCGCTCATCCATGGGTTGGATGGCTCTGAAATAATAATATCGAAATTCGCACGGGTCGCCCGCAGATAATGGCGACCGTCATCCAGGACCAGATTCACCCGGGGATCGTCCAGCGCCCGCTGGTTGAATGCGCTGAACTCCCTCGCGGCGTCAACCACGGCTGGTTCTATTTCCGCAACCGTGATGGTTGCAATGTCTGGATCACTGGCGACTGCACCCACGGTAACCCCGCTTGCCAGGCCGATGATGAGGACATCTGATGGCCCCTCGTGCAGCAATACCGGCAGGTATCCTGAAAGCAACTGCGTGCTCATATCCGCACCGGTTGAAGCATCGACCTTACCGTCGATCGACAACATTCGGTGCGGGGTAGCTCCCAAGGTTGGTCGCTCTACCACGGTCACCACCGACTGATTGCCCTCCCGGTAATAGATCGTTTTATAATTGCCCAGGATTTGATCGAGCTTCGAACTATCGCCAACGACTCCCAGATAAATGGGTGCCTGCTTGAACACACCGCTGGTCAGCGCCAACGTATCCCAGCCCCCTCTTATAGCAACAAGGCCTGCCAGCAACGATGCGGCAATTAACAAATTCAGGTTTCTTTGCATCGACGAGACTCGTGCAGTGAACAGGCAGATGATTGCGGCGGCAAGACTCACTGCGGCAAGCAAGCGGATTGAACCCTGCAAACCCATCATCCCGATTAATCCAGCCCCGGCCGCCAGGGCACCAATCACATTGCCCAGGGCTGTCCAGCTATAGGCCTGGCCAAAAGGTCGAAAATGCTGGGCACGGTCACAATCAATCATTCGCACGGCAACAGGAAACGCAGCGCCGAGCAAAAAACTCGGTGGTAGCAGGGCCAGTACTGTAGTTCCGGTGTTGAGGATCAGCGAAGTAGTATAAGAAACGCCTAAAAATGCGTACACATCAAGCGCTATATAAGGCAGTTTCCCTACCAGCCATATGCCTGCCATGGCTGTCAGCGCCACCGCGACCTGCAAATGTGCGAAGCTTATTTCTGTCGAGCGTAGCTGGTCTACGCGTTTACCGATCCAAAAGCTTCCCAACGCCAGACCCAGTATGTATATCGTTAATACCAGGCTAAAGGTATAGGTAGAGGATCCATTGACCAGGATCAATAATCGGGTCCACACCACCTCGTAGGCAATAGCAGCGAATCCCGCGGTTACCAGCGCCAGGCGGTGAAGGGTGGTACGCCTGTCACGATACTGTGATGTGACCATAACGCGGGCGCATGACTCGGGCTGCAACCGACTCCGGAACGCCAGGTATACACTAGCTGCAACCACCAGGTTTAAGCCAACAGCAATCAGGGTGGCCGCGCTGCTACCAAGCACTGGCAATAGCCAGAAGCCGCAAGCTGCGGCACCAACAGCACCACCCAGTGCATTCAACCCATACACGCGTGAAACCAGGCCAGTCGATCGCCCGCTCCCTTCCAACGCACGCAAAAGCAATGGCAGCGTTGCGCCCATAATAAATGTCGGCAAGGCGAGCACCAGCAGGCCTACTGCCAATCGTAGCACTCCTAATAACAGGGGCTGATCACTCTGAGATAGCCAGGCGATGCCGTAAAGTTCACTGGCTGATGACAAGAGCACCGGAAATAGCAAAGCGTAACCGGCGATCAAAAGTTCGAAAACCACGTACATTCGGGCGGGGTGGATTATCAGGGCCCCATAACGCGCCAGCATCCAGGCTCCAAGCGCCATTCCGCCCATGAAGGCAGCGACGACGGTTGCTGTCGCCGATGTCGTCGATCCAAATACCACCAGCAACAGCCGGTTCCAGATGACCTGGTAGACCAGAGCCGCTGCACCTGACGCTATAGCGCAGGATAGCAATACAGGCCGAAGGTAAAGATGGCTCTTGCTATCTCGTGCCGTTGCTTCGTAGATGGTCAATTCCGGCACATCGAGGTGATCCGATGCCTGCTCTAACATACTCTTTTCCACCTGTCACTGACTAGTTGTGAGTATCTCAATGCCTGGAATATTCTGATTCATTGCGTTGACTTACCTGGCCCGCCTCGCATGTAAATACTGCGGGACGGAGCCAGGGACAATAATCAAGAAGGGAGTATTACATTGCCGAGGCCACGATCCTGGCGAATACTTTATCGAGTTGTGCCCCAACCTCTGTGAGCCCGGAATATTCGGCGAATGTTGCAGACGGTTTCCGATACCTGATTGAAATCTCGCCACCTTCGTCTCGAACCAGAATACGCAGCGGCGCTTCGAGCATGGCGTCCTTATTTTTCATATGTAAAACCTTCCCATACCTCGGATGGAAGATTTCCAGACCGAGAGTTTTTTCAGCTTTGACCCCGACCATGGCTAGCATTTGCGTAAACGGCACTTCTTTAACTATTATAAGTTTATTCGCGGTGATACCTTTTTTTAAGGATGTCACCGTATTTTCAAACGAGTTCTTTGACATCTGTACGACAATGTCGGCGTTCTGCGCTGGCGATAATGTCGGGAAGGTAATAAGGAGGGCGGTCAGGATGACAACCACCTGCCCCTTTGACCAGTGCGCCAGGTCTGTGTAGGTTGAGCGGATTTTAGTTTTTGAATGGATCATGAGAGTGTCCTCTTGGTTGAAAATAATAGAAATTAAATTCGACTAGATACAGTCGTCTTTGTATTTGACAAGCAATGGTTTCAGGTG
>JAPUFZ010000309.1 GCA_027293245.1 Gammaproteobacteria bacterium | reverse complement strand
TCTAACCAGACATTCTCAACATGCAATTCAGACAGGGCTACCAGGTAGGATGAAAACCCCTGGCCCGAGCCGAACTGATTGGCACTGACAAAAGCCAGTACTTTTTTCCTGGCGCCGATTTCTCTCGATACACCGGTAATTTTTGCATCGATGCGGCTGTCAGCTAATAGCCTGGCAAGCTCGGCACTCGCCGCATTTAATTCATTGACTAAATTTTGCCGACTAGCCTTGATAATCAAATTTTCCTGTCTGGCCTGATCCAGATTAGTTTGAATAAAATATGACCAACCACCCACCCCTAATAGCAGTATCAGGAAGACACTCGCCGCCTGGGCCGCAGACAGCAGAATTTTCTTTTCCCGGAAACGCTCGTCATACAAATTGATCTGTTGATGTATCACTGGGACACTCCGCGCAATGCCGCACAGTAGGCATGGAAACAATGCTGCTCAAGATCAGGGGGGTCCTTAGCAGATTGCTCTTGGTTAAAAGCAATAAAGTCAACATCAAAACTGGTGGCGTATCGCAGGTACATGACCATTTTTTCGGTAGTTGCCAGCCGCGGATAAACCAGTAGTCTCGAAACCGATCCTTGGTCATAGTAACTTTCGAAATAATCGAGCGAGCGCTGAATTTCCAGCAGTAACGAATCGTAGGCACTTTGGTCTTCGTCGCTGGCCTGCTCGATTTGATTGATGCCGATCTTGAAGTCACGCGAAACGTATAGATCGGTATCGTAAAAAATACTCAGCAAACCACTATCCTCCGTCAAACAAAGAATGGCCTGGGTTTTCCCCGTACCCTGCTGCACAAGATTCAGGTTTTTAGCGACCAGATCGTGAATATCTATCGCCTCAAGACTGAGTCCTGCTGATTTAATGCTATCGACATAGGAGCCAATTACCGATTCGTGCGCAGACACGACATTCACCTGAAGCTTATTACTTTTATTCGAAATTGGTATCGGGTAACTGTCGACCACGGCGGAGCCAACATCGTAATCTATCAAATCCTTAATCCGCCAGGTTAACGCCTGGTTTAATTCTGTTTCGTCCACATCGGGCTTCTCGACCTGATGCGTATTGCAGTCGTCAATGGCTATCAGGCAGACACAGGGGGATTTTTGTAAATGATTTTCACGTACCCAGTGCTGCAGGGCCTCAACCTGGGCCTGCTGCCCAACGCCTGGCAGGTATTCGCTACTGAGGATACGACCCGATTTTTTCTTAGCCGATTGAACCCGCACGACGGCGACACCGGCGGGCAGGAAGTCTACGCCAATTTGATGGTCTCGCTTTGCAGCCGAAAACAGGTTAACCATATTCTCCTTCCCGATAGCTTGGTATTATTCCAGTGCTCCACACTAGAACTGCCATGGCTCGTTATTATCCTAGAGTTTCCTTAAGATAATTGCCATAACTTATTGTGATTCCTACAAATTTTAGCCCATAACTGATATATTTCAAGTTTAATACTGGAATTTGATAAATAATGTTCAACATCGTACTTTTTGAACCCGAGATACCTCCTAACACCGGCAATATCATCCGTCTTGTGGCGAATACCGGATGCCGGTTGCATTTGATCGAACCGATGGGTTTCGAACTTGACGACAAATTGCTACGCAGGGCCGGGCTGGACTATCGTGAATGGGCAGAAGTTTGCCGCTATCGATCGTTTAAGGACTATATAAAACTTATTAATATCAATCAGTTATATGCATTTACTACGAAGGCTGGACGGACTTATACGGAAGCAGAATTCCAACCGCAAGACAGCCTGTTATTCGGTCCCGAAAGTCGCGGATTACCGGTCGAAATACTCAGTTCACTGGGTAGTGACAACAGACTCAGGATTCCGATGGCCGAGAACTCGAGAAGCCTCAATCTATCAAATACCGTTGCTATTGCGGTATACGAGGCCTGGCGACAGCAGGGTTTCAACTAAGATTAGCTGTAGCAAATGTGATTCTCGCAAAGGCGCAAAGCACGCAAAGGTTTTTGGGTTTTCCATTTAGAGAGCCTTTCTCTTTGCGTTCTTTGGCCGTTCCTGGGTATCCATTCCCCCACGGCACTTGTACATCCCTGTACGTCGCGTCTTTGCGAGAGCAATATCATATGATCGGTAACCAACAATAATGCTAGCTAGGCACCATGTTCGGCGCGCTGTGGCCGATTTTCCAGCGATTTAACCGCATCTAACGGCTTTACCGCTTCATAAAGCACCTGGTAAACCTGCTCCATAATCGGCAACTCGAGGCCCAGGTCTCGCGACATGTAATACACGGCCCTGGCGGCTCTTAATCCTTCGACGGTCGCACCAACCGCCATTTCTGCCTGTTGCAGTGACATTCCCTCGCCGATTGCGAGCCCAAATCGCCGGTTCCGGCTCTGATCATCGGTGCAGGTCAGAATCAGGTCACCAAGACCTGCTAGTCCCATCAGGGTTTCCTCGCGCGCACCGAAAGTTTTGCTTAAACGCATAACCTCGGATAAACCACGCGTTATCAGTGCTGCACGCGTATTGGCGCCAAACCCCAGTCCATCGGCAATGCCGACTGCTATTGCAAGAATATTTTTTAACGCGCCGCCAAGCTCAACGCCGACAACATCGCTGGAGGTATAACAGCGGAAACGATTAGCGTGTAACAGATCGGCAAACAAGCTAGTGGATGAATCATCATCACCCGCACAGGTAATTGCTGCAGGCAGTCCTCTGGCGACCTCACCGGCGAATGTCGGACCCGAGATAACACCATAATGGTGACCCGGAAGCTCTTCAACTACCAGTTGATGCATGAGCTTGCCGGTTTCAATTTCAAATCCTTTACTGGCCCAAAACAGGCTGATATCCGGTTCAAGAACCGGTTTTAACAACTGTAAAATACCCCTGAAAGCTTTACTGGGTATAGTAATCAGTACTACCTGTGCATCCTGTAAACATTTTTCGATCGAGCTGAGCGGGTGGATGTTTGGTGCTAATTTGATACCCGGCAAACAAGCCCGATTTTCACGATCGCGGGCCAAATTTTCGATATGCCCGGGCCGGTGGCCCCAAAGATTGACTTCGACGTTATTTCGCGCCAGTTGAATCGCCAACGCGGTGCCCCATGCACCAGCACCGAATACCGCTACCCTGGCTTGCATATCTATATTACTCCGGGATTGAGTCATTCAGATTTGATTAGAGATTCCCTAGGAGGCTGTCCGAGAATAGGGGTCGTAGCGAGGGAAAGCAATTTTGAGTCCATTTTTTGGTCATTTGAGGCGAAGAGCCTGCCCCGTGAGCGCAGCGAACGCTTTGGGTATAGTTACTCATATTCAACGAAAATGAGCGAAATAATGGGCCAAAATGGCTTTTCCGCACGACTGCATGGATGCAGCGGTCCGGCGTCCAGGAGGTAGAACAACGCATGGAGCAGTTGTCGAGTAGACCTTC
>JAPUFZ010000308.1 GCA_027293245.1 Gammaproteobacteria bacterium | reverse complement strand
TTTTCAGGCACCAGCGGTGGCACGGTCAAGTATATTGACGATATTACAACTACCGATGGTGTTATTGTCATGGTCACCGAGGCCGTAGAAAGTGATGGGACTCAAATGAACCTTACCATGACACCTACTTCTGGATCTGGCGCAGTGAACTGGGTACTGACCGGTACTGGTTGTACTATAGCGGGTCGTAGTATCAAGTGCTAATCAGCTAAGCGTTGATTAAACTGGAGCGCAGGTATCACTACCTGCGCTTTTTTTTGCGCGTATTTAGGTGACAGTTAACTTAATTACAAAACTTAAATACAGAAACCCCATAGAATTAAGTTGACTGTCACCTAAATACCCACCTTAATACCTCAAAATCTCAACAAATCGATCAAACTGTAATATACTCAATACCTTAGGGCACAAATTTAAATAAACCCAGAATAGACCTGCATCATGGCCGCTACCAACATGAATCTTACCGGGCTTGCCCGGAATCTCGTTCGCGATAAACATCTCGATCAGGCGAAGGCAATTGAAGCGGTCGAGAATGCCAACAAGGAAAGTATTTCTCTCACCAGTTACCTGGTTAAAAATAAAATTCTTGGCGCTGCCGTTATCGCGACAGTTTTATCGAAGGAATTCGGCTTGCCGGTTTTTGATTTATCGGTAATGGATATCGAATTCGCGGCCATGGGCCTGGTTGATGAAAAGCTGATTATTAAACTCGAGGCGTTGCCGTTGTTCAAGCGTGGTAAGCGCTTATTCGTCGCAATTTCCAGCCCGACCAATACCCAGGCACTCGACGAATTCAAGTTCAACACCGGCCTGTCTACCGAGGGCATCCTGGTGCAGGAAGACCAGCTCCGTGCGTTTATCGAGCAGGCGCTGAGCGCCATGGATGACGACATGGATGAGATGATGCTCGATGACGACCTCGAGAATCTCGACATATCAGCTGGCGAAGAAGAAGCGGACACTGCATCAAAGGAAGAAGCCAACGATGCACCGGTAGTCAAGTACGTAAACAAGATCCTGGTCGATGCCATCAACAAGGGGGCTTCGGATATTCATTTCGAACCCTACGAAAAACGCTATCGGGTGCGCTATCGCGTCGACGGCGTACTCGCCGAGGTGGCTTCACCACCGCTCTCTATCGCCGCCAAACTGACCGCGCGCATAAAAGTCATGTCGCGCATGGACATATCAGAAAAACGCGTACCGCAGGACGGGCGTATCAAGCTCAATTTATCGAAAAAACGAGCCATCGACTTTCGTGTCAACACCTGCCCCACCCTGTTCGGAGAAAAGGTGGTGCTACGTATCCTCGACCCCTCCAGTGCGCAACTGGGTATCGATGCGCTGGGGTATGAGCCGGAACAGAAAAAACTGTACATGGATGCACTGAGTAATCCTTATGGCATGATTCTGGTTACCGGCCCAACCGGTAGTGGTAAGACCGTATCACTATACACTGGCCTGAATATACTGAATCAACCCGAAACCAATATTTCTACCGTGGAAGATCCGGTGGAAATCAATCTGGAAGGCATTAACCAGGTTAATGTCCACGATAAGGTCGGTCTGACATTTGCCGAGGCACTGAGAGCCTTCCTGCGTCAGGATCCGGATATCATAATGGTGGGTGAGATTCGTGACATCGAAACTGCGGGTATTGCGATAAAAGCCGCGCAAACCGGTCACCTGGTGTTGTCGACCCTGCATACCAACGATGCGCCACAGACACTGACCCGTCTGATGAACATGGGTGTTCCCGCGTTCAACATTGCGACCTCGGTAAACCTGATTATCGCACAGCGGCTCGGTCGCCGACTATGCGACTGTAAGACACTGGACGAATTACCCGATGAAGTATTGCTCGAGGAAGGGTTCACCGAAGCGGATATAAAGGAAGGTATTAAGATTTACAAGGCCGTAGGTTGCGAAAACTGCACCAAGGGTTACAAGGGTCGGGTCGGTATCTACCAGGTCATGGGAATTTCCGACGCGATGGGACGATTAATCATGGGTGGCGCCAATTCTATAGACCTCGCTGACCAGGCCAGAAAAGAAGGCATTGACGACTTACGCCGATCGGCATTGAAAAAAGTGATGGCCGGAATGCTTAGCCTGGAAGAAGCTAACCGGATAACCAAGGATTAATTACCAACCATGGCAAAAAAACCTGCGGAAAAAGTCGAGTATACCTACGAAGGGACCAATCGAGGTGGCACCAAGGTAAAAGGTACTATCTATGCGTTAACCGACACACTCGCAAAAAGCGGCCTGCGTAAACAGGGCATAAATCCGCTTCGGGTGCGCAAGAAACCACAACCGTTATTTGGTGGCGGGAAAAAAATTACTCCATCTGATATTGCTATCTTTGCGCGCCAAATGGCGACCATGATGCAGGCAGGTGTGCCACTGGTGCAGTCCTTCGAGATCATCGGCCAGGGTCATGAAAATCAAAACATGCAAAAAATGATTTTGGGTATCAAGACCGAAGTCGAAGGCGGTGTACCATTGGGTGAAGCATTATCCAAGCAGCCGCTTTATTTTGATCCGTTATTTGTTAACCTGGTTACCGCCGGCGAGGCATCCGGTTCGCTTGAGACCATGCTCGACAAGCTCGCAACCTACCAGGAAAAAACCGAAGCATTAAAATCCAAGGTCAAAAAAGCCTTGTTCTATCCCATTGCTGTACTGGTTATTGCATTTGTCGTCACGGTAATATTGCTGGTATTCGTGGTGCCCAAGTTCGAGGAATTGTTTGATTCCTTCGGTGCCGACCTGCCTGCGTTAACTCAGTTTGTTATCGACCTGTCGGAATTTATGCAAGCCTGGTGGTGGGTCATTGCTGGTACTATCGGTGGGGTCATATATACTTTTTTACGCATTTTGAAAACCTCCAAAAAATTGCAGGAAATTGTCGATCGTACTGCATTGAAAGCCCCTGTAATAGGTGACATAACCACTAAATCCGCTATTGCCAGATTTGCCCGTACTCTGGAAACCATGTCTGCCGCCGGCGTACCCCTGGTCGAGGCGATGGAGTCGGTCGCGGGCGCCACCGGCAATATCGTTTATTACAATGCCAGTTTGAAAATCAGGGACGAGGTATCGCAGGGTACTCAGCTGCAAACCTCGATGCGCAGTACCGGTCTGTTTCCCAACATGGCGATTCAAATGGTGTCTATCGGTGAAGAAGCGGGTTCGCTGGATAATATGCTCGCCAAGGTAGCCGATTTTTATGAAACCGAAGTAGACAATGCGGTTGACGCGCTCACTTCATTACTCGAGCCGATCATCATGGCGGTACTGGGTGTGCTGGTCGGTGGCTTAATCATCGCCATGTACCTGCCAATATTCAAACTGGGATCGGTTGTCTAAGGAATACCTGTTTGATTACCGATTTGACCGCGCTATTTGAGCTATTTCCCGGCGTTTATCTTGCCTGCGTATTTGTCCTCGGACTCTGCGTCGGCAGTTTTCTCAACGTGGTCATTTATCGCTTACCGGTGATGATGCAAAGCGAATGGCGCAGCGACTGCCTTGAATTCCTCGAACAAACACCGGAATCTGCTACAGACAAGTTCAATCTGATCGTACCCAGATCACGTTGCGGTGTGTGCGGGCATGCGATTAGCGCGATGGAGAACATTCCAGTGCTGAGTTATCTGATCCTGCGAGGCCAATGTGCCGGGTGTAAAACTCCGATATCCATCCAGTACCCAATGGTGGAATTATTCACCGCCCTGGTTTCTGTTGTCGTTGCCTGGCATTTTGGTGTCAGCCTGCAAGCGCTGGCAGCGCTGATGTTCAGTTGGTGTCTAATAGCAGCCAGCGGCATCGATATCGGCCACAAGCTATTACCCGATAACATTACCTTGCCACTTATGTGGCTGGGGATTTTACTCGGATTGTTTAATATATTCGTCGATCTCGAGTCTAGCGTGATCGGGGCAATCGCCGGTTACCTGAGTCTCTGGAGTATTTTTGTCGTATTTAAACTGATTACCGGGAAAGAAGGCATGGGACATGGGGATTTCAAGTTGCTTGCCATGCTCGGTGCCTGGACTGGATGGAAAATGCTATTTGTTATTATCCTGACCTCATCCCTGGTGGGTACGGTGATTGGCATTACGATGATATTGTTGAAGAAAACCGATCGTGCGACACAGATCCCGTTCGGTCCTTACCTTGCCGGCGCGGGCTGGCTCACCCTGCTCTGGGGCCCGCAGCTGTTACAGTTTTATTTTAGTATTTTATAGGCCAGCGAGTCATGCTGACTGTCGGGCTCACGGGTGGCATTGCATCGGGTAAAACGACAGTCAGTGACCTGTTTTCAATGCTGGGCACTCCGGTTATCGATACTGATGTCATCAGCCGGGAACTACTCGAAACAGGTCAACCGGGATATCAACCGGTAATAGAGCATTATGGTAGCGAAATTCTGCTCGGCGACAATCAAATCGATCGTCTTCGATTGAGGCGGCTTATTTTTAGTAATGAAACCGAAAAACTCTGGCTGGAAGGCGTATTACACCCGATGATTTTCGCGCAAGCTCAACAATTGATAGAACAAAATAGTAGCGCAGCCTATGTTCTGGTGGTCATTCCACTTTTGTTTGAATCGAAGTTTCGCAACCTGGTAAACCGGGTTTTAGTGATCGACTGTTCGTCGCATACGCAATTCACC